>NZ_JBHVHQ010000264.1:0-9845 GCF_042800135.1 Streptomyces sp. NPDC057654
CCCGGGGAGGGGACGCGGCGGCCGGGGGCCCGGTGACCACAGAGCTGCTACGGGCTCCGTCGTACGGTCAGTGGTTGGCCGAACCGTTGCCGGACAGGATCGGGACCTCGCTGAGGATGTGCGACAGCGCGTCGTCGCCGTCCTTGATCGAGGAGTTCTCGACACAGGACTGCTGCTGCTGCGAGGAGAGGATCGGCACGTCCTGGACGCCGACGTTGACCAGGCCGACGAGCGACTGGGCGCCGAGCTTGCCGAGGCCGATGCAGGGCTTGTTCAGGGAGCCCTGGATCAGGCCGATCTGCGGGCTCATGTAGCCGCCGGTGTGGGTGTTGCCGTAGCTCTGGGAGGCGGCGTTGCCGTTGTTCACGTCGTCGTCGTTGCCGACCGCCATCGCGGGGCCGGCGATGGAGCCGACTGCGGAAACCGTCAGGGCCGCCGTGGCGAGTACCTTCTTGATCACGATGTATTCCTTCGCTCCGGGTCGGTGAATAGCGAGCTACCTGCCCAACTCGAAAAGTCCGAGAAGGTTATTACACTTCACCCATTCGGCCTATAGGTTCCGGCAGTTCCGGACATACGAAAAGCCCCCTGCGGCGGGGCTGCACACCCGCCGCAAGGGGAATTCCGGACCTGGCGCTGCGATCAGCGGCCGTTGGCGGAGCCGTTGCCCGACAGCACCGGGATCTCGTCGAGGATGTGCGACAGCGCGTCGTCGCCGTCGCTGATCGAGGAGTTGTCGGCGCACTGCTGCATCTGCTGCGACGTGAGGATCGGCACGTCCTGGACGCCGACGTTGACCAGCGCGACGACCGACTGGACGCCGAGCTTGCCGATGCCGATGCAGGGCTTGTTGAGCGTGCCCTGGATCAGGCTCATCTGCGGGCTCTCCTTGCCGCCGGTGTGCGTGTTGCCGTAGGCGGCCTCCGCGGCATTGCCGTTGTTGAGGTCGTCGTCGTTGCCGACCGCCATCGCGGGGCCGGCGATGGTGCCGACCGCGGAAACCGTCAGGGCTGCCGTGGCGAGTACCTTCTTGAGCACGTCTATGCCTTTCGATCGTCGTGAAGCGCCCCTGCTGGGAAAGCGAACTGAATAACTCCGGTACTTAAAAGAAGTTCCGGGCATTCACTCCTTCGGGCCCTTTGCCCCGCACCGCTATTGGGCGGGCATTGCGCGGGGACCGGAAGGGGCCGACGATCCTGCTACTGTCCGCGCTCCGCGGCGGCCGGCCGGACCCCGGCGGACCACTTCTCCTCGATACGGCCGAAGCGCCAGATGGCCAGGGCGACGAGCCAGACGGCGGCGAAGAGGCCGACGATGACGAACCCGACCGAATTCAGGTCCAGGGAGCCGATCCAGCCGATGACCCCGGTATCCCAGCCGAGCTGGTCGGAGAGGATCGAGACCAGCTCGATGCCGCCGATGATGACGGCCACGGCCACCGAGAGACCCGTGATGGTCATGTTGTAGTAGACCTTGCGGACCGGGCGGGAGAACGCCCAGTCATAGGCGAAGTTCATGAACGAGCCGTCGATGGTGTCCAGCAGGCACATCCCGGCCGCGAACAGCACGGGCAGCGTCAGGATCGCGTACCAGGGCAGATGGAAGGCGGACGCGCCGCCGGCCAGCACGAGCAGCGACACCTCGGTGGCGGTGTCGAAGCCGAGGCCGAAGAGGAAGCCGATCGGATACATGTGGCCGGGCTTGCGGACGGCCTTGGTGGCACGCCCCAGGATCCGGTTCATGAAGCCGCGCTTGTTCAGCTGCTCCTCCAGCTCGGCCTCGTCGTAGTCGCCCTGCCGCATCCGGCGGAACACCTTCGCGATGCCGACCAGCACGGCGACGTTGATGGCGGCGATGAGCAGCAGGAAGCAGCCGGAGACCAGGGTGCCGACGAGCCCGGCGGAGGTCTGGAGGGTGGACGAGTCGCTCTCCACCTGCCCGGCCAGCGCCCGGACGCCGAAGGAGAGGAGCAGGCAGAGCGCGAAGACCACGGAGGAGTGGCCGAGCGAGAACCAGAAGCCGACGGAGAGCGGGCGCTTGCCGTCGGCCATCAGCTTGCGGGTGGTGTTGTCGATGGCGGCGATGTGGTCGGCGTCGAAGGCGTGCCGCATGCCGAGCGTGTACGCGGTGACGCCCATGCCGACGCCGAAGACGGAGCCGCCGACTGCGTAGTGGTGCGGGGCGATGAGCGCGACGAGCGTGAACCAGCCGACGACGTGCAGGAGGGCGATGAAGCCGACCATGCCGAGGACGTTGCGCCATTCCTTGGGCGTCAGGGAGGCGCGTATCCGGGCCATGCGGCCCGCCGCCGTTCCGTTCCGACCTGCTGTACCCGCTGTACCTGCTGTACCCGCTGTATCTGCCGTACCGCTCATGAACCAGCCTTCCTCGACCCGGCCCCCGTCGGGACGGTAGAAGGCTCAACACCTTGTTGCAAACAACTCGCAACTGCGGTTTCTATGCAGAACGGCCGGGCAAAGCGGGCCATTTCCAGACATCGTTGAGACGCCCGATAACCCCCGCCCACCCGGCCGTGACGGTACTTTTACTCCGTTTTTCCGCTGGTCAGGCGCTTTCGGACGGCTTCGAGGCGGCTTCCGCGTCGCCTGCGCCCTCTTCGGCGCCCCGGACGACGACCACCGGGCACGGCGCGTGCTGGGTGACGTGGTGGCTGACGGAGCCGAGCAGCGCGGCGCGGAAACCGGCTCGCCCTCGGTCGCCGACCACCAGCAGCTCGGCGCCCTCGGCGGCCTCCAGCAGGACGTCCGCCGGGTTGCCCACGATCACTCTGCGCTCGATCGCGACGGGCGGCTCGCCGCCGAAGGTCTCCTCGATCGCGGCGGCGAGCGCCTGGTCGCCGACCTCTTCCGGTACGTACGCCTCCGGCATCACCGGCATCACGCCCGCCCAGGACCAGCTGGTCAGCGACTCCCAGGCGATCACGGCCTGGAGGCCGGCGCCGGTCAGCGACGCCTGCCGGGCGGCCCAGCGCAGGGCCCGCTTGGAGGGCTCGCCCCCGTCGACACCGACGACGATCCGTCCCGCTGCGTCATTACTCACTGTCATCTCCCCATCTCCCCGAAACTCTATGAATCCACGGTTCGCGGTGAATGACCCGTTATGGGCCTGACTGTGATTATCGACGAGCGCGTTGCTGGAACGCGCGGCGGGGTGCTCTCGTCTTGACCGCCGGAAGGGGCCAACCCAGCCGCCATATGCCATATACGGCGATTATGGTCATTTTGGAGCCGACCGGCGGAGGCGCCGGACAGCCGAGCAGAGGAGAGCTCGCGGGATGAGTCTGACCGGAACACCGTTGTTCGTGGTGTTGATCCTGGCAACCGTGCTGGCCACCCTGGCCACCCTGCTGCTCTGGTCGAAGATCCCCGGCCCACGCCCGCTGCGCTGGCTGTCCCGCGTCGTGATGATCGCGCTCTGCCAGCTCACCGCGGTCTCCGTGGTGTTGGTCTGGATCAACCAGAGCTACGGGCTGTACGCGTCCTGGGACGACTGGCTCGGCAGGGACAACGGGAACGTTCCGGTGGCTATGCCCGGCCCGCCGCCGGAGCGCGCGAAGTTCATCCACGGCGACAGCCGGATGCAGGACACCTACTTCCACGGGGCGCACTCCAAGCTCTCCGGGCAGGTCATGATCTGGACCCCGCCGCAGTACGACAAGCCCGAGTACCGCAAGACCAAGTTCCCGGTCGTGACGCTGCTGCACGGCGTGCCCGGCTCCCCGCAGTCCTGGCTGGAGCACGGCGGGATGCCCAAGGCGTTCGACAAGATGATCAGGGAGGACATCGCCAAGCCGGCGATCCTCGTGATCCCGATCGTCAATCCGGGCGGCGTCGACACGGACTGCTCCAACACCCCCGGCCGCAAGGTCGCCACCTGGCTCACCGACGACGTGCCGGATCTGGTGCGCCACCACTTCCGCACCGAGTCCGGACCGAAGAGCTGGGGCCTGGCGGGCATCTCCACCGGCGCGTACTGCGCGGCCAAGCTCCCACTCCAGTTCCCGAAGGTCTACGGCGCCGGGGTCGCACTCGACCCGGACCCGCTGACCGGCGACCCCGACGTCATCCCCGACCCGGTGCTGCGCGAGCACAACAGCCCGACCTACCTGGTGCGCCACTCCAAGGCCGACGTCTCGCTGTTCCTCGCCACGTCGCAGCAGGACCGGGACAGCCCGGTCAAATACATCAAGGAGTTCAGCGAGGCGGCGAAGGGCAGCCGGGTCAAGGTCAAGACGGAGATCATCCCCACCGGGGGCCACAACTACAACACGTGGCAGAAGATGTACCCGGTCGCGTTCAACTGGCTGAGCCAGCAGCTCAAGTCCCCGGTCACGTAGGCGAAGCACGGTCGCCGGGCGCGTACGGGCGCCCGTACAAGCCCGGTCCGTACGCGCCGATCGCTTCGCCGCGTCAACCGCTCTGCTGGAAGGCGAGGCCCGCGATCACGGACGTCCCGCAGGTCGGGCGGGGCCGGACGGCCCAGGCGGTGGCGAGGCTGTCGACGAGGACCAGCCCCCGGCCGCCCTCGGAGTCCGCGTCCGGGCGGGCCAGTGCCGGCTTACCGGCGCCCGGGTCGGAGACGGCGAGCCAGTAGTGCCCGTCGGCGGGCCACAGGACGAGTTCGATGAGTTCCTCGTCCGCCGGCCGGCGTGCGCCGTGGCGAATGGCGTTGCTGACCAACTCCGAGGTCAGCAGGGTCAGATCGTCGCCGAGGCGGGGACGGAGGACGTCCGGCAGCGACTCGACAACGGCGTGCCGGGCCCGCCGTACGGAGGCGGGGTGGGCGGGGAAGCGCCAGTGGGCGGGTACGCGGGGGATCTCGGGCATGGCGAACTCCACGGCTGTGTGAGGGGGTTGGGATCGCCGGTGGCCTACCGCCGCACCCGTCCCAGGGCGGACGGGCATGCTCGCGCGGTGCGCTTCCGACGTTGCGGTGTGTAGCTTGCGCGATACTGACAGTAGAGCAGATGGTGGTAAATTTTCCGCGCACTCAAGAAAATTCACCACCGAGAGGTTGAGCGGCCTCTGAGTGCGATCGAGCGGACCCACTGGATTGAAGGAACCTCATGCCCCCGAGGACGACCCCCACGGAACGGCAGAAGCGACTGGGAAGTGAGCTGCGGCGCATCCGTACGATGGCAGGCATGTCCGCAGAGTTCGCGGCGGGCCTACTGGGTGTGGACCGAGGAAAGATCTCCAACATCGAGTCAGGGGTCCGGGGTATCAGCGCCGACCGCCTGCGCACATTGGCATGCAACTGCGATGTGACCGATGAGGCATATATAAAGGCGCTCGTCGAGATGGCAGAGTTGAGTACAGGCTGGTGGGAGCGTCATCGAGGCACCCTGCCCCAATGCCTGCTGGACATCGCAGAATCGGAGAGCAGCGCTGTACGCATACGCGGCGCCAACACCGTGCACGTGCCGGGCATGCTCCAGACATCGGAACAGGCGATGGCCATCTTCCGAGCCGCGGTCCCTGCCCTGCCTGAGCACGAGGTTGCCCTCCGCCTCGCGCTGCGTTCGGAACGACAGCAGGTGATCACTGGTGACACCGCGATCCCGTACGTCGCCGTCATCCACGAGGCCGCACTGCGGATGCAGTTCGGCGGTACCGACGTGGCTCGTACCCAGTTGGAGTACCTACTGAAGGTCTCCGAGCGGGACAACGTCACCGTGCTCATCGTCCCCTTCGCCCTCGGCGCCTTCCCTGGAGCCGGGCAGACCGTCGTCTACATGGAAGGACCCGTACCGCAGCTCGATACAGTGCAGGTGGACAGCTCCCACGGACCCACCTTCCTCCACGCCGAGGGGCAGTTGGCGAAATACCGGGCACAACTCGATCTGTTGGAAGGCATGGCACTGCCGCCAGAGCAGTCCCGAGACTTCATTCGTGAACTCGCACGCCAACTGTGAGGAGCACCCGTGCCCGACATCACCTGGGAAGACCCCTTCTGCGCCGAAGGCAGTTCCTGTTTCCGCCTCGGTACGGACGCCGACGGCAACGGCTACATATCCGTAGTCGGCCAAGAGGACCACTACCTCACCGACTCCCTCGAAGCCCTCCGCACCCTCATCACCGACATCAAAGCCGGCAAGGCCGACCACCTGCTGTAGCCCCTGCCGTCACCCGGTGGCGGGTGACGTCGGGCTCTTGCCCAGCTCCGGCTTCGTCGGCGCGTTGTTGACCACGTCCTGCGGGAAGGCAGCTTGGGAAGGCTCGGCACTGTCCCCGGAGCCGTCCCGCGACCTCATCCGCCAGATCGCCCAACAGCTCTGAGGAGAGCCCAAGATGGCCGACATCACCTGGGAAGCACCCTTCTGCGGCGAGGGCAACTCCTGCTTCCGCCTCGGTACAGACGCCGACGGCAACGGCTACATATCCATCGCCGGCCAAGAGGACCACCACCTCACCGACTCCCTCGAAGCCCTCCGCACCCTCATCACCGACATCAAGGCCGGCAAGGCCGACCACCTGCTGTAGCCCCTGCGGCGCGCGTCACCCGCCACCGCGGCCCGGGTACGGCTCGTACAGGTACGAGCAAGGTACGAGCCGTACCCGTACGGTCACGCCCCCGGCGAAGCCGTCGGCGTCGGGGTCGGGGTCGAGCTCTTGCCCGGGTCCGGCTTCTTCGGGGCGTTGTTGACCACGTCCTGCGGGAAGGTCAGCTGCTTGCCCATCCACTCCAGGGCCGGGCCGATCTCGCGCCGCCAGGTGGTGAAGTGGTGGCTGCCCTCTCCCAGGATGATCGCCGACTTGCTCATCGGCGCCTTGATCGCGTCGAGGAACTTCATCGTCTCGCCGTAGTTCTTCTCGCCCTTCTTGCTGCTGGTGACCATCACCGCGACGCGCGGCACGGGCATGTTCTTCAGCCGCCAGATCAGGTCGTGCTCGTGTTCCTTCTTCTTGGCGTCCGGGCCGGTGCCGAAGAGGTTGCCGGTGGTGAGGTCGTTGCCGATCTTGTAGTCGCCGGAGAGGGAGGCCGCCGCCGGGTAGACGCCGGGCTCGCGCATGGCGAGCTGGAGGGCGCAGGAGCCGCCGGAGGAGTAGCCCATCGCTCCCCAGGCGCTGGGGTCGTGGCCGACGCGGTAGGTCTGCTTGAGCGCCTCGGGAAGGTCCTTGGTGAAGAAGGTCTCGGCCTGCGGGCCGTCCGGCACGTCCACGCACTCGGTGTCGCGCGGCGGCGCGATGGTGGGGCGGATCATCACTATGACCGTCGGCTGCATCTTGTTCTCGTTGATCAGCTCCGACGCGGTCTGCGGGACCTGGAGGTGCTGGGCGAGGTTCATGATGCCGCCGGGATAGCCGCTGATGACGACCGCCACGGGGAATCGCTGGCGCTGGAACTGTTTCTGGAAATACTGCGGCGGCAGATAGACGAACGCCGGATTGATGGCGTGCGAACGACGGCCGAGGATCTTCACCGACTGGACCTTGCCGACCTTCTCGGCGGGCCCGTGCGGAATTCCCTTTATCTTGTCCAGGCCCTGCGCCCCGGCCGGCTGCACGAGCCCGTCCTTGGTCGCGCCGACGGTCGCGTACGGGCCGCCCTTGCCCAGGTGGGTGACGCTGACGGGGGTCTTGTCGTACTTACCGAACAGCTCGTTCCACGTTCCGTAGAACTCGAAATTGGCGTTGACGGCGAGCATGAAAGCGGCCACGACGGCCACCTGCGTCACCACGATCGACCCCAGCCGGCCCGCCACGGGCAGCGTCCCGCGCTTTGCCAGGCGCGGCCACAGCCACACCGTGAGACCCACACACAGCACGGCGACGAAAATCACCGTGTACAAGAGTGACCGACTGGTCAGCCCCATATGCCTCTCAACTCCCTGCCCCCGGATGTGGGTACTCATGTTCGGTTCCGGCATTGCTCACCGGAGAAGAGGCGGGATACGACCGGCGGGGTTGCTCAGCACCCTGTTCTTACCCTGCTCTTATCCTTCTCTTCCCGAGCTGTTGTCCAACTGCTCATACGCTGAGCCGCTGTGAGACAACGAGTCGCCTCAGTGGCCGGTTACACCTGCCTGCTCATCGGCCTTCTCGACATCGCCTCGGCCATCAGGCCAGGGATGCGCGAAGGCCGGATAGCCCGAATCACCCATTATGTCCCGGGGTTCCCCGACTCCCTCGCGCGGGCCACCTCACTCGCCGCGGGGATCCTGCTCGTCATGCTCGCGCGCGGCCTCGCCCGCCGTAAGCTGCGGGCCTGGCGGGCCGCCGTGGTGCTGCTCGGGCCCTGCGCGGTCATCCAGTCGCTGCGCCACCACGAGATCATCCCCGCCGTTGTCTCGGCCGCCCTGTGCGGAGTGCTGATCGCGTACCGCAAGGAGTTCTACGCGCTCGGCGACCCCCGCACCCGCATCCGCGCCGTCGGCAACTTCATCCTGCTCGGCCTGTGCAGCGTCGGCCTCGGCCTCGCGATCGTGGGCGTACGGGCGCACGAGGAGAGCGGCGGCCGGGGCATCGGCTTCGCCGACCGGCTCCAGCAGGTCCTGTACGGGATGGCCGGGCTCGACGGCCCCATCAAGTACAGCAGCGACCGCGTCGCCGACCTGGTCTCCTTCTCCCTCCTCGCGCTCGGCCTGGTCACCGCCTGCACCACCGCCTACCTCGCGCTGCGCCCCGCCCGGCACGGCCTGCCGGACCCGGAGGACGGCGAGGACAAGCTACGCGCCCTGCTCGACAAGGACGGCGCCCGCGACTCGCTCGGCTACTTCGCGCTGCGCCGCGACAAGAGCGTCATGTGGTCCCCCAGCGGCAAGGCCGCCATCGCCTACCGCGTCGTCTCCGGCGTGGCCCTGGCCAGCGGCGACCCCATCGGCGACTACGAGGCGTGGCCCGGCGCCATCAAGGAGTTCCTGGACCAGTGCGCCAAGCACGCCTGGACGCCCGGCGTGATGGGGTGCAGCGAGCTCGGCGGCCAGGTCTGGACCCGCGAGGGCGGGCTGCACGCCCTGGAGCTGGGCGACGAGGCCATCGTCGACACCACGTCGTTCAGCCTCGCCGGGCGCACCATGCGCAACGTGCGGCAGATGGTCAACCGCATCGAGCGGGCCGGCTACTCCTGCCAGGTCCGGCGCGTACGGGACCTGCCCAAGGAGGAGAAGAAGAAGCTCCGCGAGGACGCCGCCGCCTGGCGCGGCAGCGCCACCGAGCGCGGCTTCTCCATGGCGCTCGGCCGCTTCGGCGCCCCCGGCGACGGCGACTGCGTCGTCGTCACCGCCCACCAGCCGGACGAGAACGGCGTGGACCGCGTACGGGCGCTGCTGCACTTCGTGCCGTGGGGGCCGGACGGCATCTCCCTCGACCTGATGCGCCGCGACCGCACCGCCGAGCCCGGCCTCAACGAACTGCTGATCGTCGCCGCGCTGAAGGCCGCCCCCGGCCTCGGCGTCAACAAGGTCTCGCTGAACTTCGCCGTCTTCCGGGCCGCCCTCGCCCGCGGCGAGAAGCTGGGCGCGGGCCCGGTGCTGCGGATCTGGCACCGGCTGCTGGTGTTCTCCTCCCGCTGGTTCCAGATCGAGTCGCTGTACCGCTTCAACGCGAAGTTCCAGCCGGTGTGGGAGCCGCGTTTCGTGGTCTACCCGACCAGCCGCGACCTGCCGCGCATCAGCTGGGCCTGCATGCAGGCCGAGGCGTTCGTGGTGCTGCCGCGCCCGGCGGAGCGGCTCAGGCAGTACCTGCGGAGCAAGCCGCGGTACGTGAAGATCCGGCGGGCGCTGCCGATGGCGGGCGTACAGCGGAGCTGACGCCTCTTTGGCGTGCAGCTGGTCCTCGTCGTACCGCTGGTGCTCGGCGTACCGCCGGCGCTGGTCCTCGGGC
>NZ_JBHVHQ010000265.1:0-9826 GCF_042800135.1 Streptomyces sp. NPDC057654
GAACTGCACCTGGTGCGGGAGTTCCTGCGGGAGGCCATTCACCTGGCGCTCCAGGCGGAGGGGCGCATTCTGCCGTCCCCGGACGACGGCAAGGAGAACCGCCTCTACCGGCTGCCGGTCGGCGTCGTCGGCGTCATCAGCCCGTTCAACTTCCCCTTCCTGCTCTCCGTGAAGTCGGTGGCCCCGGCGCTGGCCCTCGGCAACGCCGTCGTCCTCAAGCCGCACCAGAACACCCCGGTGTGCGGCGGCGGGCTGGTCGCCAAGGTCTTCGAGGAGGCCGGGCTGCCGGGCGGCGTGCTCAACGTCGTCGTCACGGACATCGCCGAGATCGGCGACGCGCTCATCGAGCACCCGGTGCCGAAGGTCATCTCCTTCACCGGCTCCGACAAGGTCGGCCGCCATGTCGCGACCGTCGCGGCCGCGAATTTCAAGCGCACCATCCTCGAACTCGGCGGCAACAGCGCCCTGATCGTCCTCGACGACGCGGACATCGACTACGCCGTGGACGCCGCTGTTTTCAGCCGCTTCATCCACCAGGGGCAGGTCTGCATGGCGGCCAACCGGGTGCTGGTGGACCGCCGGGTGGAGGCGGAGTTCACCGAGAAGTTCGTCGCCAAGGTCAAGACGCTCAAGGTCGGCGACCCGGGCGACCCGGCGACCCACATCGGCCCGCTGATCAACGCCGGGCAGGCCGAGGCGGTCACCTCGCTCGTGGAGCAGACCGTCGCCGACGGCGCGACGGCGCTGGTGCGCGGCTCGGCGGAGGGCACGCTCGTAGGGCCGTCCGTGCTGACCGGGCTGCCCGAGGGGTCGCCCGTACTGGGCCAGGAGATCTTCGGGCCGGTCGCGCTGCTCATCCCGTTCGACGGCGAGGACGAGGCCGTACGCATCGCCAACGCCACCCGGTACGGGCTCAGCGGCGCCGTTCACACGGGCGACGTCGAGCGGGGCGTACGGGTCGCCAAGCGCATCGACACCGGCATGATCCACGTGAACGACGGCACGGTGCACGACGAGGCGATCGTCCCGTTCGGCGGTGAGAAGCACTCCGGGGTCGGGCGGCTGAACGGCGATTCGATGGTGGACGCCTTCACCACCACCAAGTGGATCTCGATCCAGCACGGGCGGAGCCGCTTCCCGTTCTGACGCCGCTTCGCCGTCGCCAAGCGTCGAATTCCGGCGAATCAGGTCAGGATCTGGCCGCATGGGGTCCTACGGTGAGGCCATCGCAAGAGAGCCGATGAAAGGCGGACCCCATGCCCACCCACGTGATCGAGAACGACTTCAGCGACGAGCTCGGCACCCTGCTCGCCTTCCTGGAGGCCCAGCGCGGCGGGGTCCGCCGGGCACTCATCGGCCTGAGCGACGAGCAGGCGGCCCAGCGGCCGACCGCCGGCGAGCTGTCCCTGTCCGGGCTGCTCAAGCATGTCGCACAGACCGAGCTGACCTGGGTGGAGAACGCCAGGGAGGTGGAGAACTCGATCAAGCGCGACGAGTCCACCTGGCACCTGAGCTTCCAACTGGAGGGCGCGGAGAGCGTCGAGAGCATGCTGGCGTTCTGGGACGAGGTCGCCGCCGGGACCGAGGCGTACGTACGTTCCCTGCCCAGCCTCGACGCGACCTTCCCGCTCCCCGCCGCCCCCTGGTTCCCGCCGAACGCCCGGCACTCGGCGCGCTGGCTGCTGCTCCACCTGATCGAGGAGACCGCCCGGCACGCGGGCCACGCGGACATCGTCCGCGAGTCGCTCGACGGGAAGACGGCCTTCGAGCTGGTGGACCTGGAGGCGCGGGGCGCGGGCGGCGGCGAGGGCGCGGCCGGGTGACGCCCGGTCCTGATCCATGGTGAGCATCGGCTCCGTCTAACCTGGTCGCGGGCGCAGGGCGGCCTGCGACAGGTTGAATGAGGAGTCGATGTCCGCTATCCGGCTGTTGGTCCTGGGCGCCGTCCGTATGCACGGCCGGGCGCACGGCTACCAGGTCCGCAACGACCTTGAGAGCTGGGGCGCCCACGAGTGGTCCAACGCCAAGCCGGGCTCGATCTACCACGCGCTCAAACAGATGGCGAAGCAGGGACTGCTGCTCGCGCACGACATCGCCCCGAGTACGGTCGGCGGCCCGCCGCGCACCGAGTACGAGGTGACGGAGGCGGGCGAGGCCGAGTACTTCACGCTGCTGCGCGAGGCGCTGACCGCGCATGACGCCAAGGTGGACGTGTTGAGCGCCGGCATCGGCTTCATCGTGGACCTGCCGCGCGCGGAGGCCATCGCGCTGCTCAAGGAGCGGGTCGCGGCGATGGAGGGGTGGCACACCGAGGTGGCCCGGCACTGGACCCCGGCCGGTGACGAGGACTGGGGCCATATCGGCGAGATCATGGGGATGTGGCTGCACACCGCCGACAGCGGGACGCGGTGGACGCGCGGGCTGATCGAGCGGCTGGAGGCCGGGGCGTATGTGATGGCGGGGGAGGGCGACCAGTGGGCGGGGGTCCGGGAGGCGGAGGGCTCCGGTCCGGGTTCCGGTTCGTCCCCGGAGTAGGTCGAGCGACTGCTACAGCAGCGTAATCAAGTTTGACTAGCCGGACCTGAAGGGCTATCTTCGCCAGCCAGTAGTCAAACTTGATTACTTTCCGGAGGAGAGTTCATTGACCGGCACCGATCACGTGATCGTCGTCGAAGGACTGCGCAAGACCTATGGAACCAAGCCCGCGCTGGACGGCGTCGACCTGACCGTTCCGCGCGGCACCGTGCACGGACTGCTCGGCCCCAACGGGGCGGGCAAGACCACGGTCGTACGGATTCTCGCCACCCTGCTGCGGCAGGACGGCGGGCGGGCCGAGGTGGCCGGGTTCGACGTGCGGCGCGACGCCCGCGCCGTACGCCACCGGATCGGGCTGCTCGGCCAGCACGCCGCCGTGGACGAGGAGTTGAGCGGCCGGCAGAACCTGGAGATGTTCGGCCGCCTGTACCACCTGGGTGCGCGGCGCGCCGCCGCCCGCGCGACGGAACTGCTGGAGCGCTTCGACCTCGGGGACGCCGGGCGCAAGGCCGTGGGGCAGTACAGCGGCGGCATGCGCCGCCGCCTCGATCTCGCGGCCAGCCTGGTCCTCGCCCCGGAGGTGCTCTTCCTGGACGAGCCGACCACGGGGCTCGACCCGCGCGGCCGCACGGAGGTGTGGAACGCCGTGCGTTCGCTGGTCGGCGGCGGTACGACCGTACTGCTGACCACCCAGTACCTGGAGGAGGCGGACCAGCTCGCCGAGCGGATCTCCCTGCTCGACGCGGGCCGCGTGGCCGCGGAGGGGACGCCGGACGAACTCAAGGCGCGGATCGGGAGCGACCGCATCGATGTGGTCGTACGCCGCGCCGACCAACTGGACGCTGCGGCCGCGATGGTGACGGTGGCCGTACGAGCCGAGGCGGCGACCGACGCGGACGGCCGCCGCATCAGCGCGCCCGTAGCCGACCGGGTCGCGGCGCTGACGGAGACGCTGCGGGCGCTCGGCGCGGCCGGCGTCGAGGTGGAGGACATCGCGGTGCGCAGGCCGACGCTGGACGAGGTGTTCCTGCGCCTGACGGGCGGCGCGGACGCCGCCCGTGCCGAGGAGGGGATCGCCGTATGACGAACTGGGTGCTCACCGACTCCTGGACCATGACCCGCCGCGGCCTGGCGCACCGCGCCCGGCGGCCCGTGCAGATGCTCGTCGGGCTCGCCTTCCCGGTGCTGATGCTGCTGGTCTTCGCCTACTTCCTCGGCGGCGGCATGAGCGTCGCGGGCGGCGGCGACTACCGGGAGTTCCTCATCCCCGGCATGTTCGCCCTCACCATGGCCTTCGGCCTCGAATCCACCATGGTCGCCCTCACCCAGGACCTGAACCGGGGTGTCATCGACCGCTTCCGTGCCATGCCGATGGCCCCTTCGGCGGTGCTCGTCGGCCGCAGCGCGGACGACATGCTGGAATCGGCGGCGAGCCTCTTCGCGATGATCGGCGTCGGCCTGCTGATGGGCTGGCGCTGGCACAACGGCTTCGCCGAGGCGCTGTACGCCGTGGGGCTGTTGCTTCTCCTGAGGTTCGCGATGCTCTGGATCGGCATCTACCTCGGCATGCTCGCCGGCCGCCCGGAACTCGTACAGGCCGTCCAGATCCTCATCTGGCCCGTCGGCTTCCTCTCCAACGTCTTCACCTCCGCCGAATCCATGCCGTCCTGGCTCGGCTTCATAGCCGAATGGAACCCCATGTCCGCCACCGCCACCGCCACCCGGGAACTCTTCGGCAACCCCGGCTGGGGCGGCGACTCCTGGGCCGCCACCCACGCCCAACTCCTGGCCGTCGCCTGGCCAGTGGTCCTGATCGCGCTCTTCGCGCCGCTGGCGGTACGCAGGTATCGGGGGCTGTCGCGCTGACTCCGCCGCTCGCCGGTCAGAGCTCGACCAGACTCCGCAGGTCGAGCTCTACGGTGAAGGGGGCGTTCGTCTTGAGCTCGCCGCGGTGCGGGGAACGGCCGGGGCCGGGGGCGTAGACGCCTGCCTCGTGGTGCAGCCAGAACTCGTGCACCACGGGCAGGCCGTCCTCATCGCGCTCGACGCGCCAGAAGTACGGCGCTCCGGCCTCGGCGAACATGCCGGGCTTGAGATAGCGATCCGACCTTCGGGACCTGGGAGAGACCACCTCCACGGCCAGGGCCACCCTTTCGACAGGTACGCACTCCAGTGTGCGAAGGTCCAGACCGTCCTTGTCGAACACCACGACGTCGGGCCTCATCACAGTCCTCGCGTCCCACATGACACAGCGCCCGATACCGGTTGCGTACGGTCCGTGCTGAGCTTCGCGCAGGGCGAGAAACAGCCCGTCGCGCACCGTGTCATGCCACTGAACGGCCATCCCGTGCGTTCTGACGATCCCGTCCACGAGATCCCAACCGCACGGCAGGGCCAGCTCCTTCACCTGCTCGAACGCCCAACCGTCCACGGGCGGGCACATCCAGTTCCCTGAAGTGGCCCACTTCTGCCGCTCAGGCCCGGCCGCTGTGCACATCGCTGCTTCCATGAGCCGGATTTTGCGCGTGCCGACGAACTTGCGTCCTGCGTACGGTCGTGGCGTCACTCCCGCGAGTGAAGAACCCCGCAACAGGCTCAGTGGTGGAAAGCCGTAGCCGCTCGCCGGTCGAAGGGATCAGGCCAGGTCGACGAAGGTGACCTTGTGCAATTCCCGGATGAGCTGGGAGGCCAGTACGGCGTGCAGGCGATCGTCTCCGTAGGGGTGAAAGCTGCTACAGATCGGTTTGCTTGGACATCAGACACGGCCTGATCGCGGACATGGTCATGTTCATCCCTCCGGGGGCGGTCTCTCCTCCATGCCGCCGGACAAGGAGTCTCATGTGAATGCGGCCCCCTCGGCGGCTGACGGACAGTGAACGCTCGACGTTCGGCCCGGGGGTGTCGCAGATGCGGCAGTCGCATAGGGATATGCGCACAGCGGGTACGGAGTCGTGGCATCGTCGGGTCAGGCTCGTACCGTGGGAGGGACGCCGTTGAACTGGCAGTCATCGGTCATCAGAGACGTCAGCAGTGCCGGCGACTACGGCAAGGTCATCGAGCTGGTTCGGAAGCAAGCTCGTATGACACAAAGGCAGTTGGGCGAGGCATGCGGCCTGTCCCAGTCGGCGATCTCCAGGTTGGAAAGACGCGGACCCGGCTCGTACGGAACTGACATCCTGTCGGCCGTTGCCGCGTCCCTGGAGATCCCGCCCCAAGTCGTCGGCCTCGCCGACAAACACGCGCTACGAGGTGGAAAAGATCCATTGGAACGACGCGGATTTCTGGGAAACGTCGCTGCCGCAGCGGCATCGCCGCTGCTCGGCGTTCTGCCGGAGCCCGACGGGGCCGCAAGCCAAGCAGCGGCTCTACGGCTCAATACGGCGACATATCGCAGGCTGGACGGCTCCACACCTTCACGGGATCTGGCCGACGCCGTCGAGTCCCATATTCGACTGATCCAGAACATCAGCAGGGATGCCGCGCGTCAGGACGCGCGTGTTCGGCTCGCGGCGGTCGCGAGTGAGGCCGCGAGTTTCGCGGGGTGGCTGGCGTGGGACATGGGGGACCACGGTTCCGCACGGCGTTGGTACGGTTCGGCGACTCGGGCCGCCCGCGCCTTCGGCGACCCGCTCTTGGCGGCCTACCAGACAGGCAGCCAAGCTCAGTTCGAAGCCCATGTCGGCAATGGCTTCGAAGCGCTCAATCTTGTGCGGAACGCGCGGCGTTACCTTGCGGACACCACCCCTGCCGTAGCTGATGCCTGGCTTGCCTCGGTCGAGGCTCTCGCGCACGCGGCGAATGGGAATGAGCGTGGAACGGACCATTCGCTCGTCCGCAGCCGGGGGCTGGTGGAAAGGCTGAGCACCGAAGAGCCGCCGCCGTGGCCATGGATGTTTCCTTTTGACGTCGCGAAAGTCGCGGCTTGCCGTACGACATGTGGGGCCAGGCTCGGCCTGCCCCAGTGGGTGTTCGCGGCCGGCACGGAAGCCCCGGCCAATGGGAATGCCAAACTGCGTGCCCTCGCCATGCTGGACCTGGCCGCCGGCCATCTCGCGGCCAGAAGGACAGAGGCGGCCTTCGCCCTCGCTTCGCGGGCTGTCGGCACAGGGCTTCAGTACAAATCCGGCCGGGTGGTGGAGCGCGCCCGCGCGATGCGTCGCCCTGTGACCTTCGCGTCGCCGCCCAAGGTTGTGCGTGATTTCGACGAGCGCCTTCACGGCGTCCATATCTGAGGACGGTCTGTTCTATGCGGGTAGGAATCACCGGTCACCGTGGGCTGAGCCAGGAGGTTGAGGGCCAGGTCCGGAAAGCCCTCGGGGATGCGGTCGCCCAGTACCCGGCTGCGGACCTGGTCGGCGTTTCCTGCATTGCCGACGGCCCCGACGCCTGGTTCGCGGAGGCCGTCCTGGCTCACGGCGGACGCCTTGAGGTGGTCGTGCCCGCCGAGCGTTATCGCGAGGGCCTGCCCGAAGCTCATTGGCCGATTTACGACCGACTCGTACGCGATGCCGTCGAAATCCACCGCACGGGCCGGACCGACTCCGACTCGCAGGCGCACATGGAGGGAAGCGAAATCCTCGTCGGTTTGGCTGACCTGGTGGTGGCCGTATGGGACGGAAAACCCGCGCGGGGGTACGGAGGGACGGCGGACGTCGTGGCCTACGCCGAGCGGAACGGGGTACCGGTGCGTGTCCTGTGGCCGGAGGGCGCGACACGCTGACCGATCCGCGGTCACGGACTCCGTCCTGCTCCGTGCGAAGCACCTGCAACCCGCTCAGTGGTGGAACGCCGTAGCCACCCCCTCCGGCCGGCCCAACGGGCCTGGCTGGCGGCGGAGTTCGGGGAGGAGTTGGGTGAGGTCCTGGATGAAGAGGTCGGCGAGGTCGTGGGTGAAGCCGTTGCGGCAGACGATGCGGAGGACGGAGAGGTCCTCGCGGTTGGGCGGGAAGGTGTAGGCGGGGACGAGCCAGCCGCGTTCGCGGAGGCGGCGGGAGACGTCGAAGACGTCGTAGTTCTTGACGGCGTCGGTCGTCGTGAAGGCGAAGACCGGGAGTTCGTCGCCTTGGGTCAGGAGGCGGAAGTCCCCCAGTTCTTCGATCTGTCGGGCCAGATCTTTCGCTACGTCGCGTGCCATTTGTTGCACCGCGCGGAAGCCGTTCCGGCCCAGCCTCAGAAACGTGTAGTACTGGGCCGCCACCTGCGCTCCGGGGCGGGAGAAGTTCAGGGCGAAGGTCGGCATGTCGCCGCCCAGGTAATTGACGCGGAAGACCAGTTCCTCCGGGAGCGCCTCCTTGTCCCGCCACAGCGCCCAGCCCACCCCCGGGTACACCAGCCCGTACTTGTGCCCGGACGTGTTGATGGAGGCGACGCGCTCCAGCCGGAAGTCCCAGACCAGGTCCTCGTCGAGGAAGGGCGCGACCATCGCGCCGGACGCGCCGTCCACATGGACCGGTACGTCGAGGCCCGTACGCTCCTGCAAATCGTCCAGCGCCGCGCACACGTCGGCCACCGGTTCGTACGAGCCGTCGAAGGTGGAGCCGAGGACGGTGACGACCCCGATGGTGTTCTCGTCGCAGAGCTCGGCCGCGGCGGCCGGGTCGAGGTGGTAGCGGTCGCCCTCCATCGGCACTTGGCGCGCCTCGACCTCCCAGAAGTTGCAGAACTTCTCCCAGCAGACCTGGACGTTCGCGCCCATCACCAGATTGGGACGGGCCGTCGACGGGTAACGGTCGGCGTTCCGCCGCGCCCAGCGGCGCTTGAACGCCATCCCCGCCAGCATGCACGCCTCGCTGGATCCGGTCGTCGAACAGCCCACGGCCGACAGCGGGTCGGGCGCGTTCCACAGATCGGCGAGGATCGTCACGCACCGCTGCTCCAGCTCGGCGGTGCGCGGGTACTCGTCCTTGTCGATCATGTTCTTGTCGCGGCACTCGGCCATCAGCACGCCCGCCTGCGTCTCCATCCACGTGGTGACGAACGTCGCCAGATTCAGCCGGGAATTGCCGTCGAGCATCAGCTCGTCGCGGACGAACTGGTACGCGGCGGACGGCGACATCGGGCCGTCCGGCAGCCGGTGCCGCGGCGGCCTCGCCGCCATCCCGCCCACCGGGTCGGCCTCCCCGTAGAAGGGGTTGACCGAGTATCCGTCCTTGCCTTCTGTTCCCTGGTGAAGTGCCATTCGCTCCGGCTACCCGTCAACCGCGCCCGGCAGACCCGGCCAGTCCGTCCTTGATGGCGCGGGTGAACTTCACCACCCGTTCCGCCTGGATACGGGCCGCCGTACGGGCGTCGTCGTCCACCGGCGTGTCCGGGCCGCCGACATGCGACGTGCCGTACGGATTGCCGTCCGCGAACTTCGCCGGGTCCGTGTAACCGGGGGCCACGAGGATGCCGCCGAAGTGGTGGACCGTGTTGTAGAGCGCGAGCAGCGTCGACTCCTGGCCGCCGTGCTTCGTGGCGCTGGCGGTGAAGCCGCTGTAGACCTTGTCGGCCAGCTTGCCCTGCTGCCAGAGCCCGCCGAGCGTGTCGATGAACTGCTTGAGCTGCGAGGCGATATTGCCGTAGCGGGTGGGCGAGCCGAAGATCACGGCATCCGCCCAGAGCATGTCGTCCGGGACGACCTCGGGGATGTCGGCGGTGGCGGCGATGTTCTCGCCCCACGCCGGGTTGGAGTCGATGGCGGCCTGCGGGGCCAGCTCCGCCGCCCGGCGCAGCCTGACCTGGGCGCCCGCCCCCTCGGCGGCCTGGGCGATCTGCCGGGCGAGGGCGGTGACGGTGCCGGTGGCGGAGTAGTAGATGACGGCGACGTTCACGGGGGTGGCCATGTGCTTGCCTCCTGCGGACCTGGACCTGGATCTGGACCTTCGGAACTGCTTCCGCGCGCGTTCAACGCGTGCGTGTGCTCGTACACGATCGCGACAATACGGGCGGGGCGGGCATTCGGCGCGTTCGCCGCGTTCGTCATGCCCGTCATGCCCGTCGCGTCCGTCATCTACGGGCCCTCAGCGGTCCTCGGACGTCGACTGGTGCGCCGCCCGGTACGCGGCGACCGCCCGCCCGGTGTCCTCCGCGACCAGCTCCGCGTTGATCTGCACGGCAGCGCCCGCCCCCGCCGCCGCGGCCGTGCCGACCTGGGCGGACGGGTCGATGACGTTGCCCGCGGCCCACACCCCCGGCACCTCGGTACGGCCGCCCGCCTCCGTCGGCACGTACACGCCGATCCCGGCGGGGTGCTCCGCCGGCCGCAGCCCGAGCCCGGTCAGGAAGTCCGCGCGCGCGACCATCCGCGGTC
>NZ_JBHVHQ010000266.1:0-9794 GCF_042800135.1 Streptomyces sp. NPDC057654
GCCCGCTGTCGTGCGTACGGCAGCGTGGAACGTCACGGGAACGGGTGCGGCACCTTGTGCAGTTCCGCCTCCGTGAGGTCGTCCGCGCGCCACCCCGCCCTGCGGAACGCCGTCCGCATGCGCGGCATGTGCAGCGCGCGCTGCCGCGACCAGCCGAAGTCGATGGGCAGCAGTCCCGGCACGATCACGCACACCGTGCGCAGTCCCAGCGCCTCCTGCTCCGGCGACGTCTGGTCCACGACGATCACGTCGTACCCGGCGCGTACCAGCTCGTCGCGGCAGTACCGCACATCGTCCAGCAGCTCCGTCGAGCGCGGGCCCTCCGCCCGCCAGGAGCGGTAGACCTCCTCCTCCGGCCGCGCCGTCATCGGCCGCAGATAGCGCTGGGCGTGCTCGGCCATCTCCGGAAGGGCGAACAGCGCCGCGTGATCCCGCAGTTGGAGCACCTTGTGGTAGTCGCGGGTCATGGCGACGGTCTCCTCGCGGCGCGTGCTGACGCGCAGCGGGAGTTCCGGGATGTAGGTCAGCGTCTCCGAGACGGCGGCGCGCACGGCCGTCGCCGGGTCCATGCTGGCCCCGGCCGCGAAGGACAGCGCGCCGTCCCCGCCGTCGCGCCGCACCGCCACCGCCGTGGCCACCGGTACGCGCAGATCGACGCGGTTGTCGAAGACCCGTACGTCGTATCCGTGCAGGTCCGCGCGGTCCACCATGGTGCGCAGCTCGATGTCGGCGGTGCCGGAGATGTCGATTCCGGGGAGTTCCGCGCCGCCGTACCAGCCGAGCAGGAACGCGTCCCGCTCGATGAGTTCGAGCATGCCGAAGAGGACGGCCTCCTCCAGACTGCCGCCGCTCGCGCAGCCGTTGGAGCACTCGAAGACGAAATTGTCGCCCTCCGCGCCCGAGCTGTAATAGGCGAGCCGGGACGGCACGAGGATCGGGCGTTCGTCGCGCAGCGAGTACCCCCACACCCACGGGATGCGGCGGGCGGGGTCGAAGGGGATGAGCATGGGGTCGTGCTCGTACGTGCGCGGGCCGTACATCCCCACATCGCGCGGGTCCAGCGCGCGGTCCGCGACCGTCTCGTACGCCTCTACGAGCACGTCCTCGCGGTGCCTTCGGCGGGTGCCCGCGTAGCGTTCGAGCCCTTCCAGGAACGCCAGATTCCGGCTCTCGCCGTACGAGTTGGCCTGGCCGCTCCACGTCAGGTCGGTCAGCCCGGCGTGGCCGCGCATCATGACCCGGCCGGAGACGGGGGCGGTCGTCGGCGACATGACGTTCATGGCGGTACCGGTGCCGAGCACCCCGCAGACCGGGTTGGCGAGCGCGTCGGCCGGCAGCCCGTACGACTCGGGGCGGCGCAGCCGGTACGCGGCCGGGGACGGCTTCGTACGGGAGGTCAGGGCCATGTCGCGCGGGCTGTCGTCGCGGGTGCCGTGGTCCGCGCAGCTGGGGCACAGCGGGTCGGCGAGGAGCGGGAACGTGCGTGTTTCCAGGGTGCGGAGGTCGATCCGTGTGACCCGTGGGGCCCCTTCGCGCCTCTCTGAATCCACCGTCGCCGCGTGCGCCAGCCACACCGCGTCCACCAAGTACTGCGTGAGTACCGGCCAGGCGCCGTCGGCGTGCGGGGGCGCGCCGAATTCCAGTGCCTCGCGCTCGTACTTGGGGCGCAGCCGCTGCCAGCGCATGGCGAGGCAGTGTCCGCAGCCGGGCGCCCCCTCGGCCCCGCCCCCGCCCCAGGGACCGATCAGGATCGCCTGCGGCGTCACATGCACCGTCGCGCGGGCGCGGTCGGCGGCGAAGGGGTCCCTGCCCGGGTCCAGCGCGTCGGCCGTGCCAATCGGCACGACGGTCGGCCCACCGGTCTCACTCGCTACCGGCCCAGCGGTCCCCCGCGACCGCCGTGCCAGCATCGCGCCGAGCTCGGCCGCCACGGCGGCGGGGCCCGCCAGCGGCTTTGCCTCTACGTCAGCCACCGTCATGATTCCTTGCTCCACTTGAACGTCTTCGCCGCCAGCAGCGCGAACACCGCCGCGAACACCAGCAGCCCCGCGCACGGCACGAGGAGGGACGAGGCGCCCTTGGTGCCGGAGAGGACGTTGGTGACGCCCTCGTTCATGTAGCGCAGCGGGAGGATGCGGGAGAAGCCCTGGAGCCATCCCGGCGACGAGCTCATCGGGAAGAACGAGCCGGACAGGAACGCCATGGGGATCATCACGCAGTTGGCGATGGCGGCCACCGCGTCCGGCGAGTTGGCGTACGTACCGACTATGAGGCCGATGCTGAAGAACGCGAGGATGCCCAGCAGCAGGACCGGCAGCGCCAGGACGACGCCCTGGGCCGTGACCGTCAGACCGAAGACCGGCAGCGTCGCGATGGCGATGAACACGGCGGCCTGGACGACGCCGATGCCGAGTACGACCACGAAGCGGGACGCCATCACGGTGAAGATGCTGGTCGGCGTGAGCCGTACGAGCCTCAGCACATCGCTGCGCCGCCAGTGCATCAGCGTGTAGGCGACGCCGAACAGCGCGCCGTTGCCCACGCCCCAGGCCATCACGCCCGGCGCCATGAAGTCGATGACGTGGCGTCCGCCGGGCACGGACTGGCCGCCGAAGAGCAGCCCGAACACCACGATGAAGATGAGAGGGAAGGCGAAGGTGAAGAAGAGGGAGGTCTTGTCGCGTACGAACGCCCGGTAGTGCGCCTGGGTCAGCGCCGTGTAGCCGCTCATGCCTGGTACTCCGTCCCGGTCAGTTCGAGGTAGACGTCCTCCAGGTTCGCCGTCCGGGTCTGGACGTCCTGGAGTTCGGTGAGGCCGCCGACGGCGGCGAGCACCCGGCCGACGGCGCGGGTGGTGATGACGGTCGAGGGGCCGTCCGTGGCCACCTCGTCCGCCCCGTCGAGCCCCTTGGCCTGCTCGGGGGTGAGCTGGGCGGTGGGGATCACGACGCGGGTGGGCGCGTTGAGGCCGCGTACGAGGTTGGCCGGGGTGTCCAGGGCGATCACCTCCCCCGCGCGCACGAAGGCGACGCGGTCGCAGAGCGACTCGGCCTCCTCCATGTGGTGGGTGGTGCAGATGATGGTGCGCCCCTCCGTCTTGATCTCCCGCAGCACCTCCCACAGATTGCGGCGCGCCTGCGGGTCGAGGGCGGCGGTCGGCTCGTCCAGGAAGATCAGTTCGGGCTCGTGGGTGAGCGCGGAGGCGATGGCGAGCCGCTGCCGCTGGCCGCCGGAGAGGTCGTCCACGAGGGTCTTGGCCTTCTCGGTGAGGCCGACCATCTCCAGCGTCTCGCGGGCGCGCTTGCGGTCGCGGCCGTACAGCGCGGCGACCGTCTCCAGGTGCTCGGCGGCGGTGAGCCGGACGAAGAACGCGGACGCCTGCGTCTGCACGCCGATGCGCGGCAGCAGCGACGTGTCGCGCGGCCAGGGCGAGCGGCCGAGGACCGACACCGAGCCGGAGTCGGCGCTGCGGAGCCCCTCCATGATCTCGATCAGGGTGGTCTTGCCTGCGCCGTTCGGGCCGAGGACGCCGAAGAACTCCCCTCGCTCGACGGTGAAAGAGACGCCGTTGACCGCGTGGACATCGCCGTACGACTTGTGCAGTCCCTCGACGGCTATCGCGGGTCCGGCGGCGGGGCCGGAGTCCTCCTTCATGGAACTCCCTCCTTTTCGGTGTGGGGTGATCAGTGATCTTTGGATCCGTCGCCGCCCTCGGGGCGGTTCGTCAGCAGCGCCTCTAGCCGCGCCGTGTAGTCCTCGAAGGCCCGGCGGCCCCGCTGGGTCAGCGATACGTACGTGACCGGGGTGCGCCGCCGGTGCGCCTTCTCGACGTGGGTGTATCCGGCGTCTTCGAGCTTGCGCAGATGGGTGGAGAGGTTGCCCGCGGTCATCTCCAGCAGTTCCTGAAGGCGGGGGAAGGTCAGCCGGTCGCCGTCGGCGAGGCCGGAGAGGGTGACCATGACGCGCAGCCGGGCCTGCGCGTGGATCACCGGATCGAGCTCGGGCCAGCCCTCGTTCATGGCCGCGCTCCACCGGACGGGCGGCGCAGCGCGTAGTAGAGGGCCAGGGCGAGGAGTCCGCCGCCGCCCGCCAGGGAGAGGACGAGGAAGTTCCCCGGCACTCCTGCCAGCACCCCGACCACGGCGCTGGCCAGCAGCCAGACGCCCAGCAGGTACTGGGCGCGGTCCTGCCAGAGCATGCCGCCGGCCAGGTAGAGGACGCCTGCCACGGTCAGCGAGGAGCCGGTCCACAACAGGGTGGTGAGGTCGGCGTCGAGGCCGCCGCGGGCGAGGGTGAGGTTGACGGTCGCGAGCGCCAGGAAGGCGAGGGCCCAGCAGGCCCCGTACATCGCGCCGGTCGTACGGGACGGGCCGCGCACCCCGCGCCCGGCCCGTACGCCCTGCACCACCGGCACCACCATGGCGGCCAGGCAGAGCACGACCAGGACGGTGGCCGCGCCCCACATGGGCAGCGGGGCGGAGGGGCCGCCGGGGGCGGCGAGGTAGCACAGGCCGAAGCCGATGAGCCAGGCGGCGCCCCAGCCCGCGAAGATCGGGGCCGGGTTCACGCCCCTGCGGCGGAGCAGCCGGCCCCGTTCGCTCTCGATCAGCGCCAGGGAGGCGGCGGGCGACAGCGGGGCACCGCCGTTGTCCGGTCCCGCCACCGCCGCTGCCGGGGCCGACTCCCGAGGGGCGCTGGGGTCGTCGTCGCTCACGTGCACTCCACTTTGTGATGCAAAGTTCCTGGTGCGACAGAGTACCTCCTGACCCACTCCGCTTTCGCGTGTCGCACACGCCCGCCCTGCCCCGCATCAGCCGGCCCCGCATCAGCCGGCCGCAGCCTGGGCGGCTCTACGGGCCCGCCCCGCCAGAACCCGTGTGACAACCGCCCGCCCCAGCGCACCCACGAGGACCACCGCCAGCAGCCCGCCCGCGATGTAGCGGCCGTACGGCTCGGGCGTCCACAGGACGATCAGCCACAGCACCCCCGCCGTGAGCGCCGCCGCGAGGAGCACGGACCCGACGGCGTAGCAGAGGTGGATGATCCGCATCCGCCTCGGGTACGGGCCGGTCTCGTCGCCGCGCCCCAGCAGCCGCCGGCCGAACAGCCGCGCGTAGCGGTAGCTCTCGGTGGACAGGTCGGTGACGTTCAGGGCGTGGCTGAGCATCACGTAACCGTCCAGGTTCGGCACGGGGAGGTAGTTCACCAGCCCGCGCAGGCTGCCGAAGAGGAGCAGCGCGGCGAGGCTGTCGCGGGTGACGTCGTCGGGCGGGAACCACATCCACAGCGGGAAGAACGGCAGCAGGAACACGAGGTTCGCCACCACCCCCGCCGCCGCCGTCGCGATGCGCTGCCGACGCGGGCCGAAGAGCATCGTGTCCTCGGTCTTGCAGTACAGATAGGCCATCGGCGGTCGCCAGCGCAGGCCCACCTCCGAGGCCCCGCCGCCGAAGTGATAGGACGTCAGCCCGTGCGCCAGCTCGTGCAGCCCCGAGCTGAGCCACAGCAGCCCGACCACGATCATCGCGAGGTCCGGGTGGCGCCACAGGGTGTGCGCCTGGTGGAGCAGCTCGGGAATGCGCGCGGCGAGCACGACCTCCATGGCGATGACCACGGCCAGCAGCGGGATCAGGACGTACGGCGCGTACAGGTGCCGCAGCCATCGGTACATGCGCCCCAGCAGCGCCGACGGGTCGCCGAACACGAGGTCCGTGCCCATCGGCCGGTATCCCCGCCTCCGCTTCTCGGGCTCGGCGGCGGGCTCCGGCTCGGGGGCGGGCTCGGGCGGCGGGTTGCCGACGAGCAGGCGCCGGGCGGAGAGCAGCCCGAGCAGCTGCCGCCACCCCGGCTCCCCCAGCCGGCGCCCGAACCGGCCCGCGTACTGCGCGCCGATCTCGCCGAGCGTCTGCTCGCCGTCCAGCCGGGAGATGACGAAGTGCTCCTTGGCCCCGACCTCGTAACTCCGGTTCACCCGGCGGTCCTTGATCAGATGCAGTACGCGCGGGCCGCGCGCCAGCCCCGGCCCGACCACGATCTCCGGATGCCGGGCCGGCCGCAGCTCCAGCAGCGGCGACGGCGCGGACTCCGAGGGGGGCGCGGTCATCAGGAGGCCGCCTCGGCGGATTCCGGCAGCGGCTCAAAGCCCTGCACCGGCCCGGAGTCCCGCACCGTCTCCGAGTCCTGCGGCGCGCCGAAGTCACGGGGCGAGCCGGAGCCCTGGAGCGGACCGAAGTCCTGCGGCGGCGCGGTGTCGCGCAGCGACCGGGCGAGGACGTACGACAGATACGCCTCGTCGCGGATGGTGACGTGCAGCCGGTTGTTGGTCATGTGCATATACGGGGACAGCAGGATCTGGAGGGCCTGGTCCGGGTCGGTGACCGTCTCCTGCCGCTCCCCGCCCCAGGCGCGGAACGTCAGGTCGCCGTTCACCGCCAGCCGCACCGCCTTCTCCCGCAGCTCGGCGCAGTGGTCGGCCCAGGTGCGCATGAAGCCCGGCAGCTGGTCCGTCGCCCCGGCGTCGTACGCGCCGCGAACCGTGTCGAACCGGCCCCGTACGCCCTCGGCCACGGACTCGTACGTACGGTCGTACACGCCGCCGGAGATCAGGTCGGTGCCGGAGAACGAGCGGTACCAGAACTGGTGGTAGCGCCACAGGTAGTCGGCCATGGCGTCCCGCTCGCGCAGGAAGCCCGTGGTCATCACCATCATCAGCTGCGAGGCGAAGCCGAAGAGCACCGTGCGGACGTGGACGTTCGTGGTGCGCATGGCGTCCATGACGAGGTCCGCCGAGTGCTTGAAGTGCCACTCCGCGAGCTCGACGCCGGCCGGGCCGCCGTACTTGCCGTACTCCGGCGCGTACGGCTCCCAGCTGAAGGTGTTGATCGGCCGCAGCCGCATCCGGCCGTCCTCGCCGAGGTAGGGCTTGCGCTCCTCGTCGCTGAACTCCAGGTCGAAGAGGGAGTTGTACAGCTCGCGGTAGAAGTCGGACTTCACCTCGTACAGCGCGGGCCGCTCGCGCAGGAAGGCGCCCACGGCCTCCTCCGCTCGGGCTCTGACCTCGGCCTCGGCGGCCTTCGACACGGGCTTGAAGCGGACCCGGATGTGCGGGCCCTCCAGCCAGTAGTTGAGGAAGAAATAGCCGGTGACCAGCCCTTCCTCGGTCAGCCGGTCCAGCAGGGGGCGGATCGCCTGGGTGAGGATCGGCCGGGTGGAGCCGGTGTAGAAGACGTGCAGCGCCTGCCACTCGCCCGCTTCCGCCTCGGGAACGGGCCGCCCGTCGGGGGTCCGGGTCTCTACGCTCTCGGTCACGTCAGCTCACCTGGTCCTTCACTCGGTCCTGCTCTCGGTCCTGCTCACGGTCCTGCTCACGGAAGGCGGGTTCCTCGGCCGGTCGCCTCGGCGAGGTGCGGGTCTCGACGACCATTTCCGCTACGTGCCTGCCGTCCGGCGACGTCACGCGGGCGTCCTCCTCGCCGGGCAGCGCCTCACGCAGCACGACGCGCGCCCCGGCCTCCTTCAGCCGCGTCTCGAAGACGGTCAGCGAGAGGTAGCTGTCGAAGTCGACGTACTGCGGCTTGTCGTTGGCGAGCGGGCCGGGGCCCTCCTCACCCTCCTCGGCGGCGGGGGCCCGTACGGTCGCGAAGACCTGAGCGGGCACGCCGTGCCGCTGCCGCCAGCGCTGCCAGGACAGATACCACTCGGCGTCGGAGGTCTCGGGCGTACGGGCGGGGAGGGACGCGGCCGACGCCGACCAGCTTCGGCGGCTCACCACGACGCTGCCGTAGCGGACGCGGGGCCGCGTGGTGACGGCGTTTTCGGCCGACGCCTCCTCCTCCGGCACGCCGCCCCAGAAGTCGACGGCGGGCACGGAGGCGGGCGACAGCAGGAGCAGGGCACGGGGCACGTCCGGCAGGGCCATCGCGACGAGGTAGCCCAGGTAGACGGGGACGACCTCGCGGTCCAGCCGCTCGGAGCGCAGGACGAGCCGGTCCTCGGCCGCGTCGTGCACGACGTAGAGGTCATCCAGCGGGAGCTGTTCGGCGGGCGGCGCGGAGCTGGTCTCGCCGGGGCAGACCACCTCGTAGTCGGTGAGCCGGCCGTGCAGGTTCAGGTTGGTCGTGGCGTGGCCGCCGGTAACCTCGGCGAAGACCGCTCCGCGCGGGTGGGCTGCGCGCAGGTCGCGGCGGACCCGGCCGGTGAGGCCGCCCTCCGCCGCGTCCGGAGCCCCCTCGAAGCAGTGCGTGAAGCGCGAGAACGGGAAGCCGATGCCGCCCCAGGAGCGGTTGAGCACGGCCAGGTCCTCGCCGTCGCGCCGCGCGGGCTGGAGGAAGTGGCTCAGCGGCTGGAACCCGGTCTGGGCCGGGCCCAGCTCGCCCGCCACGGCGGCGAGCGAGGCGTCGTCGAGCACCAGCTCCTCGGCGCCTTCCTCGCGCGAATCCCACAACTGCCGCATCCGCGCTATGAGTTCGCGTCGCGCGCGGTCGATGGCGGTAATGCCGGGCGAGTCGAGCCAGTTGTCCAGCTCGACGTAGTCGCCGGAGTCGTTGAACGGGCGGCGCTGCGCGCTGATCCGCGCGTACTGGTCGAAGATGTCCTCGTGGAAGTCGTAGACGAGCTTCAGCACGTCGTCGCAGCGTCCGCCGGGGCCGAAACGGGCCGTGAAGAACGCCTTGAGCAGCAGCCGCTGCGGGAGCGTGACGTCGAAGACCGGCAGGACGCGGCTGAGCGTCCGCAGCGATTCCCCGACCGTCTTCTCCCACCCCTGGCGCTCCCACACCAGCGGTTCGGCGGCGGCGCGCGAGTCCTCGTAGACGAGGGTCTGCGGAAGGGCCGGTGCGCTCGCGCCCAGCTCCTCCTGTATCGCGCCCAGTTCCTCGCGCAGTTCGGTCAACAGCCGCCTGCGCTCGTCGAGTTCGGCGTGCGGGTAGCGGGCGAGGAGTCCGGCGGGGCTGTCGAGCCGGTCCGCCAGCCGCCGCCCCCAGTCCGTGCCGAGGGCGCGGACCGCGTCGCGGAAACCGCCGAGCGGGTCGGGGCTCTGGTTGGTGACGCTGAGGCCGGGCACCTGGAGGAGGCCGAGCCGCAGCAGAACGGAGAGGAAGCGGTCGTAGTCGGCGGGCGTGGCCTCGCCGTCGGCGCTCAGCTCGTCGACCAGGTCCCCGTAGCGGATGGTGGGGCGCTGCCCGAACAGGGCGAACAGCCGCTCCAGGGTGCCGCCCTGCTTGAGGAAGAACAGGCTCTCCTTGACGGCGTCGAAGCTGACGGTCGCCTCGTCGTCCCCGGCAGTGACCTTGCGCCGTACGTAGCGGATGCGGTCGGCCTCCATCCGCCAGCCGGTGACGAGGGTGACGGGCAGGTCGGCGCGGTGTCCGTCGTTGTCGATGACGAGGTCGGCGAGGCGGCCGATCACCGCGACGTTGAGCCGGGGGTGGTCGCTCCACTCCTCGTCGATCTCCCCGCCGAACGCCCCTGACCCGTCGCCGTCGCGGAACTCGCCGAGGGCCAGCCCGGTGAAGGTGGAGAACGGGCTCGTCTTGCACGCGGTCCGGTACACGTACTCCAGCAGCGAGCGCTCGATCCTGCGCTGGCGCTTGGTGAGCGCGGCGGCCCCGGCGCCCAGGTACGCGCCGAGGTAGCGGTCGAGCGACGGCGAGGCCAGCACGAGGCCCTGCCGCAGCCGGGGCTCGACGGCGAGCGAACGCAACTCCCCGCGTCCCGTGGTGAGTTCGCCCGCGAGGATCGCCGGGCCGCAGCCGACGAGGTCGGCGAGGGCCTGCCGGTCGCGCAGCCACTCGGCG
>NZ_JBHVHQ010000267.1:0-9767 GCF_042800135.1 Streptomyces sp. NPDC057654
GCCATGGCCGGCAGGCCCTGGCCGACGCCGACCCCTGGCGGGCGCTGAAGGGCTTCCTGTCCCGCGTCCTGGAAGCACAGCTCACCGATGCCGCCCTGCCCCCGGTCGCCTCCGCCGCCGTGGACGCCCTGCCGCGGACCACGGAACTCAAAACGTCACTCGCATCGGCCGGCACCGAGCTCCTCGACCGGGCCCGTGACGCCGGAGCCGTCCGCCCGGACCTCGCCGCCCGCGACCTGGTCCCGCTCATGTGCGGCATCGCCCATGCCGTGACCGTCCACGGCGGCACTGCTGCCGACAAGACCGAAACCGCCCACCGCTACCTCGACACCCTCCTCGAAGGCATACGCCCCGCGCCGTCGCACGCGTGACGGGCTGCCTCCGGTCCCGGCCAGGCACTCGGGCAGGTCGCTTCGCCCCGAGACAGGACCAGACGCTCGGTCAGCCCAGATGGCTCACATCGTTGTGGCACAGCAGCGTCCACCCCGGCTCGCCGTCCGGCGGCGGCCACGGCAGCGGGCGCCGCGCCCAGTGCGTCAGGCAGGCCGGGCCCGACGTGAACGAGGTGTGGGCCCGTACACCCGGCGGCAGGTCCAGGAGCAGTTGACTGACCGCCGTGATCGTCTCGCCGTGGCCCACGATCAGTACGCGCCGCCCCGAGTGCCGGTCCAGGAGCCGGTCGACGGCGGCCCGTACGCGGGCCAGATACGCGCCCCAGCTCTCGCCGCCCGGGGCGAGGGGGCGGTCGGGGTCGAGTGCGGGCGTGCCGCCGAAGGCCGCGACGACCTCCCGCCAGGGGCGGCCGTCGCCCGTGCCGCAGTCCGCCTCGCGCAGGCCCGGTTCGGTGACCGCGGGCAGGCCGAGGGCCGCCGAGACGATACGGGCGCTCTCCCGCGTCCGGCGCAGCGGCGAGGTGTACAGGGCGTGGACGGGGCGCCGGGTGTGGTCCTCGCGCAGGCGGCGCGCCAGCCTGCGCACCTGCTCCCGGCCCGTCTCCGTGAGGCCCCCGCAGCCCGCCGGGCCGCCGACCGTGCCCGTACGGCTGCTCACCGACTCACCGTGGCGCACCAGGAGGAGTTCGGTGACCTCGTGCGTCAACTGCCGCTCCCCGCGACCGGCGCCACCGGTACCCGAGGCACCGACCGTAGCGCCGCCGCCAGGCCCGGACCCCGGCGCTCGCCCTTCGTGAACGTCGCGGGCAGCGCCGCGAAGCCGTTGACCTGGCCGACCGACGGATAGTCCACGGCCTCCGACCCGATCACCTCGTAGTCCGGCAGCCGCTCCAGGACCGCGCTCAGCATGGTCTGGAACATCAGCCGGGCGAAGTGCGCGCCCAGGCAGCGGTGGATGCCCGCGCCGAACGCGAGGTGGCGGGACGCGGGCCGGTCGACGCGCAGCAGTTCGGGGGAGTCCACGGCTGCCGGGTCGTGGTTGGCCGCCGCCCAGGAGATCAGCACGCGGTCCCCGGCCCGCAGCGGACAGCCCTTCAGCTCCGTATCGCGGGTGACAGTGCGGGCGTTGAAGTGGATCGGCGAGAAGTAGCGCAGGAATTCATCCGTCGCGCTGTCCAACAGCGCCGGGTCGTCCGCGATCCGGCGGCGCTCGGCCGGGTGCCGGGCGAGCCAGTCCAGGCTCCGGCCGAGCAGCGCGGTGGTACTGTCCGCGCCGCCGAAGAACAGCAACTGGCAGACACTGACGGCCTCTTCGTCGGTCAGCCCCGCCTCATTGGTCGTCAGATAGCTGATGAGATCGGCGCGCGGCGAGTCCCGACGGTCCGCCACCACGCCCCGGAGCAGGGCGAGTACGTCCTCCAGCAGCCGCCCGGCCTCGGTGTGCTCCGGGCTGCCGGGTGTGCTGGAGACCAGGGTATGGAAGGGGTGGGTCAGCTCCCGCCAGTCCTCGGCGGGCAGCCCGAGCCAGGCGACCACGAAGCACGCGGGCAGCGGGAACCCGAGGTCGCCGACGAGGTCGATCCGGCCCGTCTCGATCCGCTCGTCCAGCAGCGCCGTGGTGAGGCCGGTCAGCCACGGCCGCCACACCTCGCACGCGGTGTGCGAGAACCGCGGGCTCAGCAGCCGCCGGTAGCGGAAGAACTCCGGCGGATCCACCTCCTGCGGAATGCTCCGCGTCCCGGACGAGAAGGGCACGCCGACGCCCCGGAACCCGCCGCGTTCGCCCGTCGGGTCGTGGTCCGAGGAGAACGTGGCGTCGTCGCCGGCCACGGCGGCGACGGTCTCCTCGCTGGAGACCACCCAGAACCCGCCGTGCCGCTCGGAGCGGGCCACGGGGCAGCGCTCCCGCAGCTCGCGGTAGATCTCCGGCCACCGCTGCCCGTACTCGGCCGAACCGAAATCGAATTCGCTGTCGAAGTCGAAATCGAAGTCGGTGCCGAAGCCGCTGTCGCAGTCGGCCGCGTGATCCGAATCCGACTGCTCGTTTCCGTGCATCCTGCCCACCTCGGTTCGGCCTGGGGCGTGCCCGCCCGGATCCTGCCCCGGTCAGTACCGGATCAGTAGCGGATCAGTAGCGGTAGTGCTCCGGCTTGTACGGGCCCCGGACCGGCACCCCGATGTACTCGGCCTGATCATCCGTCAGTTCGGTCAACTCGCCTCCCAGCGCCCGCACATGAATGCGCGCCACCTTCTCGTCCAGCTCCTTCGCCAGCCGGTAGACCTGGCGCTCGTACCGCTCGCGCGCGGAGAACAGCTCCACCTGCGCGATGACCTGGTTGGCGAACGAGCAGGACATCACGAACGACGGGTGCCCCGTCGCGTTGCCCAGGTTCACCAGCCGCCCCTCCGCCAGCACGATGATCGAGTGCCCGTCGGCGAACACCCACTCGTCGACCTGCGGCTTGACGGTGGCGCGCCGGATGCCCGGGAGCCGGGCCAGCCCCGCCATGTCGAGTTCGTTGTCGAAGTGGCCGATGTTGGCGAGGATCGTCTGGTGCTTCATGCGGGACATGTGCTCGACGCGCACCACGTCCTTGTTGCCGGTCGTCGTGATGACGATGTCCGCCCGCCCCACGACGCCGTCCAGGGTCGCCACCTCGTAGCCGTCCATCTGCGCCTGGAGCGCGCAGATCGGGTCGATCTCGGTGATGACCACCCGCGCGCCCTGGCCGCGCAGCGACTCGGCCGCGCCCTTGCCGACGTCGCCGTAGCCGCAGACGACCGCGACCTTCCCGCCGATCAGGACGTCCGTACCGCGGTTGATGCCGTCCACGAGCGAGTGCCGGATGCCGTAGCGGTTGTCGAACTTCGACTTCGTCACCGAGTCGTTGACGTTGATCGCCGGGAACAGCAGCTCGCCCGTGTTCGCCAGGTGGTAGAGCCGGTGCACGCCGGTCGTCGTCTCCTCGCTCACCCCGAGGATCTCGCTCGCCACCGTGCTCCAGTTGGCGCCCTCGGCGGACAGCGACGCGCGCAGCTGCCCGAGGAAGGCCGCCCACTCCTCGGAGTCGCCCGCGACGGGATCGGGCACCGACCCCGCCTTCTCGTACTCCACCGCCTTGTGCACCAGCAGCGTCGCGTCGCCGCCGTCGTCCACGATCGCCGTCGGTCCTTGCCCGCCGGGCCACAGCAGCATCTGCTCGGTGCACCACCAGTACTCCGGCAGGCTCTCGCCCTTCCATGCGAACACCGGCACGCCGCTCGGGGCGTCCACGGTGCCGTCCGGGCCGACCACCGCGGCCGCCGCCGCGTGATCCTGGGTGGAGAAGATGTTGCAGGACGCCCAGCGCACGTCGGCTCCGAGCTCCACCAGAGTCTCGATGAGCACGGCCGTCTGGACCGTCATGTGCAGGGAGCCGGATATCCGAGCCCCCTGGAGTGGGCGGGACTCGGCGTACTCCCGGCGCAGCTCCATCAGGCCCGGCATCTCGTGCTCGGCCAGCCGGATCTCATGCCGGCCGAACTCGGCCAGCGACAGATCGGCCACAGCGAAGTCCAGGCCGTTGAGGTGGTGCAACCGCTCGGCGGTCATCGGTTCGTTTCCTCTCACGATGAATCAGATGAACAGGATGAACAGATGGATCGTCAGAAAGTGATGGGACAGGCAGGCATGGGGCGGGAAGTCATTGAACGGCAAGTCATTGAACGGGAAGTCATCGGACGGGCGGGGGCGGTTCCGGCCAGTCCAGGCTCTCGAACCAGATCCCCGCCCGGTAGTTGGCGACAGCGGTGCGCATGTACGGCACGACGTCCTCGGGCAGCTCGCGCACCGGGCTCCACAGCAGCTCGGAGCACTTGCCGGGCTCGGCGTTGAACGGTTCGCCGGTCCAGTCGCGGCACACGGTGAAGAAGTCGACCCGGCTGCCGTCGGCCTGCCGGTGCACGACCGACACGACATCGACGGACTCCGGCGGCACGTCCACCCCCACCTCCTCGCGGGCCTCCCGGACCGCGCCCCGCCGCACGCTCTCGTCGTCCTCCAGATGCCCGCCGACCAGGCTGAGCCAGCCGTCCCGGTAGCCGGTGCCGTGCCGCCGGGACAGCAGGACGCAGCCGTCCCGCAGCAGCAGCATCCAGACGGCGGCGATCAACGGGCGCCCGAGCCCGTACGGACGACAGCCGGACCCGCGCCCGTACGAGCTCCCGCGCCCCTGCCCGTACGGACGAACGCCGGGCCCCTGCCCGTACGAGCTGTCCCGCCGCTACCCGCCCACCGGGGCACGGTTCACCTCGGCCCCAGCAGCACCAGCCGCCCCGGCCTGCGACGCGCTCGGCAGCAGTGACGGGTCCTTCGCGGCCAGCCACGGGCCGAGCACCAGCAGGTCGAGTTCGCTGCGCAGGAAGGTGCGGACCGCGTCCGCGGGGGTGTTCACGATGGGTTCTCCCGCGAGGTTGAAGGAGGTGTTGAGCACCACCGGCACCCCCGTCAGCTCCTCGAAGCGGCGGATCAGCGACCAGTAGCGGGGGCTGTGCTCGCGCTCCACCGCCTGCGGGCGCGCCGTGCCGTCGACGTGCACGACGGCCGGGATACGGGAGCGCACCTCGGGCCGTACGATCGCCGACACGTTCATGAACGGGGAGCGGTGCGCGGCGTCGAAGTACGTGTCGAACCGCTCGGACAGGACGCTCGGCGCGAGCGGGCGCCAGATCTCGCGGCCCTTGATGCGGTTGAGCCGGGAGACGATCTCGCGGCTCCTGGGGTCGGCGAGCACGCTGCGCGCGCCGAGCGCCCGCGGCCCGATCTCCGCGCGGCCCGAGCACCAGCCGATGATCCGGCCCTGGCTCATGGCGGTCGCGACATGGCCGATCAGCTCGGCCTCCGGCACCTGGACGGCGTGCAGCCCGTGCGTGCCCAGCGCCTCCGCCATCTGCACGTCGTCGGGGGCCGGACCCCAGTAGGCGTGGTCGATGCGGGCGGGCGCGAACGTGCCGCCCGTCTCGCGGGCGTGCGCGTGGGCGACGTGCAGCGCGGCGCCGAGGCTGACGCCGGGGTCGTGGGCGACGGGCAGGAAGTAGTACTCGTCGAAGAGCCCGCTGGCGGCGATCCGGGCGTTGGCCGAGCAGTTCTGCGCGACGCCCCCGGCCATCACGAGCCGCTTGCTGCTCGTCGCCTCGCGGGCGTGCCGGACGAGGTCCAGCAGCGTGTTCTCCAGGGCGGCCTGGGCGGAGGCCGCGAAGTTCGCGTACACCATCTGCTCCGCGCTCTGGCCTTCCAGATACGGGAACGTGTTCTTCCGCCAGTAGTCGAGCAGCGCCTCGCGCAGTTGGAAGCGGGTCCGTCCCGTGTGCTCGATGCGCAGCTCCGGCGCCATCGCGGGGCCGCCGTCCTCGGTGACCAGCGGCATCGGCTCCTGCGGCCGCCCGTACGCGGCCAGCCCCATCAGCTTGCCCTCGCCGCGCGAGCCCGCGGGCTCCAGACCCGCGAACTGGGTCGCCGCCCGGTAGAAGTAGCCGAGGGACGCCTTGACGGGATAGCTCGCCAGCATCCGGATGCCGTCCCCGTCGCCGTACGAGATCGAGCTGGACTCCCGCTCGCCCTGCCCGTCCACCACCACGACGGCCGCCTCGTCGAAGCCGCTGGACCACAGGGCGCTGGCCGCATGCGACATGTGGTGGGCCACCGGCTGCGCCTTCAGCCGCAGCGGCCGTTCGAACTCGGAGGGGAGGGCGTTGTCCAGTTCCAGGTAGGGCGCGGCCGGCAGCGGCGGGTCGAAGCGGTCGAGGTCCCAGCCGGTGGCGATGGCCGCGACGTCGGAGGCGCGCGCCCCGGCCTGCTTGAGGCAGGACCGTACGGCCTCCAGCGGCATCTCCAGCCGGGCCCGCTTGTGGCGGCTGAACCGCTCCTGCTCGGCCATGGCCAGCAGCCTGCCGTCCTCCAGCAGCGCGGCGGAGGGGTCGTGGAAGCCGAAGTTGATTCCGAGGACGAGCATCAGTGGGCACCTCGCGTCATGGGCTCGATGAGATCCCGCAGCGGTCGCCCTTCCTCCAGGCGGGCGATGTTGGCGCAGGCGGAGCGGAAGTACATCTCGGCGACCTCCCGGGTGCGACCGGCGATATGGGGTGTCAGAAGCAGGTTCGGGGCTCCGTCGAGCGGTGAGCCGGGGGCGAGGGGTTCGGCGGCGAACACGTCGAGCGCGGCCCCGGCCAGGCGGCCGGAGCGCAGGGCGGAGGCGAGGGCGGCCTCGTCGACGAGGCCGCCGCGCGAGGTGTTGACGAAATAGCAGCCGGGCCGCGTGAGGGCGAACTCCGCGGCTCCGAACCGGTAGTCGGCGGCGTCGGCCCGTACATGCAGGCTCACCACGTCGGCGGCGGGCAGTAGCTCCGCCAACGGCCGGTATGTCACGTCGAGTTCGCGTTCCCGAGGTGGGGTGAGCCGGGTGCGGGAGAAGTAGCCGACGTCCGCGCCGAAGGCCGACAGCAGCCGGGCCGCGGCCGTGCCGACGCGGCCCATGCCCACCAGTGCCACCGACGCGCCGGCCAGCTGCCGGGTCGCCGCGTCGAACCGGTTGGAGGTGCGCCACTCGCCGGACCGTACGAACGCGTCGGCGTCGGGCAGCCGGCGCAGCAGTGCCAGCGCGGCCATGACGGTGTGTTCGGCGGTGGCCGCCGCCGCGAAGCCGGACTTGTTGTGCGCCACGGGCACGCCGTGCGCCTGGGCGGCGGCCAGTTCGCCGGAGATGTCGTACTGCCCGCGGCCGAGGCGCTGCACGAGGCGGACCCGGCGCAGCAGGGCGAAGTCCTCCTCGGCCAGCGGTTCCTGATCGACCATGATGACGTCGCAGCGGGCGAACTGGGCCGCCCGGTCCGTGTCGTCTGTGCTCGCGTACTCCAAGTGGAAGCGCGGTTCGGTCAGTTCGGCCGCCAGGACGCGCTGCCCGAGTGCGCTGATCGCGCCGCGGACGAGGACGTTCACGAAGCCTCCCGGTCCGGGTCTCGTCGGTCCGGCCGCCAGTCGTGGCCGAGCGCGGCGAGTTTGCGCCGGGCCACTTCCGCCTCGACCTCGGCGGGCACCGGCAGCAGCCGCGGCGGCAGATCGTCGTGCGCCCCCGACCCCGATCCCGACCGTGCCGCGAGATGCGTCAGGCACAGCGCGTGCAGCGCCAGGGAGATGTCCATCATCTCCGGCGGGTTGATGCCCGCGTAGACGTGGTTGCCGCCTGGCCCCTCCAGCAAGGTGAGCCGCTTGCCGTCCAGGACGTAGTCGACCCGGCCGGGCGCGGCCGTGCGGCCGGTGGCGGCCGTGGCGAGGGCGGCCCGGTCGATCTCCTCGGCACAGTGTCCGATCCCGCCGAGCACCGCGCCGTCCTTGAGGGCGCGCAGCCGGTCCAGGCAGAGCACCCGCCGCGCGTCGGTGACGGTGATGACGACATCGGCCGCGGGCAGCGCCCGGTCCAGGTCCACCAGCCGGTGCCCCTCGTAGACCGCCCGCAGTGCCGCGACCGGCGAGACCTCGGCGATCTCGACGCGGCAGTGGCAGCCGCGGGCGTAGTCGGCGACCGCGCGCCCGGTGGTGCCGTAGCCGATCACCAGCACGCTCTTCCCCGCGAGCTGCACCCCGGCGTCGAGCACGCCGAGGAGCGCGGCCTGCCCCGTGCCGTGCGCCGTCTCGACCGCGGACTTGAGGGCGGAGGCGGCGACGGAGAACAGCGGAAACGGGAGCGCGCCGTCCGCCTCGGCGACCTTCTTCACCGCGTTCCGCGAGTGCGCCGTCCCGCCGAGGACCGGCGTCGCCCCGTCCGTACGGCTCCACAGCAGGGCCAGTTCGCCGTTGTCGACGACGAGGTCCGGGGCGAATTCGAGGACCTCCCGGACGCCGGAGCCGGACTCCTGCAACGGGGTGTCCAGGACCCGCGCGCCGAGCGCGGTCATCTCCCGGCCCGCCTCGGGGTCGAAGGTGGTGGACTTGGACGACACCACGACGACGCGGGCGCCGCCCGCGAGGAGCACCCGCACGAGCTGCGCCGCCTCGCCGGTGACGTTCAGGGCGGCGGCCACCTTGCTGCCCGCCAGGGGCCGCCGCTGCCCGAAGTCCCGTTCCAGGGAACGCAGCACGGGCATCCGCGCGGCGCTCGTCATCCGACGTGTCCCAACGTCCTGAGCTTGGCGCGGGCCACGTCCTCCGTGAGCTCCTCGGGGGCCACGGACAGGCCCGGCGGCAGGCTGCCGCGCCGCTCCCACAGCCGTACGGCGCACAGGGCGTGCAGCGAGAGCGACAGGTCCATCATCTCGCTGGAGTTGCCGCCCCCGCAGACGTGGTTGAACTGCACCCCGCCGCCGAGCAAGTACACGGATTTGTCGGGTAGTTGGTATTCGTCGAGCCCTGTGGAGACCGGCAGGACCTTCTTTGCGGCGGCGGTCAGCGCGGGCACGTCGATGGCGTCCGCGTAGTGCCCGATGTTGCCGAGCACCGCGCCGTCCCGCAGCAGGTCCAGATCGTGGCCGCCGATGACGCCGTGGGTGCCGGTGGCCACGATGACGACGTCGGCGTTGCTCAGCGCGTTGGTCAGCGAGTCGATCCCGTGCCCGGCGGCGGCGGCCCGCAGGCAGGCCACGGCCGAGACGTCCACCACCGTCACCCGCGCCCGGAGAGCCGACACATACGAAGCGATGCCGCGGCCCGCGGTCCCGTACCCGATGATCGCCACGTGCTTGCCGCTGAGCTGCATGCCGGTGGCCCCGATGACGGCGGCGGCGGTGGACTGGCCGGTGCCCATGGGCGTCTCGATGGAGTTCTTGAGCGGGTTGTCCACGAGTGACAGGACGGGGACCGTGAGCGGTGAGCCCGCCGCCGCCAGCGCCTGAACGGTCTGCGTGCCGCTGCGCGAGTGCACGGTCGCTCCCGCCAATTCGCTTGCCGACTCCGGTCGTTCGGCGCAGGCGACCAGGAGCGTGGAATTGTCGATGAGCAACTGCGGCCGGAAGTCCGTCAGTTGGGCGGATAGGTGATCGGGGTCGGCTCCGGGGGACGGGTCGAGGACCCGGATCGTACGGTGCCGCTCCAGTTCGGCCACCGCGCCCGCGTCCACGGTCCTGGGGTTCGACGGGTGCAGCAGGACGTGCGCCCCGGCGTCCTTGAGGGCGACCAGCAGATGGGCGCTCTCGGGGCTGACGTGCAGGGCCGCGGCGATCCGGACGTCGCGCAGCGGCTTCTCGGGCCGGAACCGGCGGCGCAGCCCGGCCAGTACCGGCATCTGCCGCCAGGCCAGCTTGATCCGCGCGCGCTCGGCGGCCTGGGCCCGTACCGCGGCGGCCGGGCGGCCGGCCACCGCCTCCTCGGGTGGGGCTACGGCCATGTCCGTACTCTCTCCTCTTCCC
>NZ_JBHVHQ010000268.1:0-9734 GCF_042800135.1 Streptomyces sp. NPDC057654
CGGTCGGAATTCATTTCCGGTCCCCGTCGGAGGGGGCTTGCCTTTCGGCTGTTTCGACTTTATCAGATTCGTTTCGGCCGAGCTGATCGGCTTCGTCTTTTCCGATAAGGATTCGAAGGTGCTCCGTCGGAATTGAATTCGCGACCGGAGCGAGTCAGAGACTAACCGCTGCGCTCGAACCTGTCCAGTTCGTGGCAACCGTTCGAATCTACCTCCCCCATGGACCCGTGTCAACGGATTTTCTGGGGTAGTGAGGACACTAGCAGGCCGACGTGGGGCGGCGCACATCGGCTGCCGGGTAGCTGCCGGGTAGCTGCCGGACGGGGGCTGTCAGGTGAAGGACGAGGGCGGGGTCTCCAAGTCTTCGAGTTCGACGCCGGGGGCCGCGAGGACGACGTCGCCGGCCAGGTGGATGGCGTGCTGTTCGCCCGTGTCGAGGTCGCCGACCTGGTACTCGTCCACAGTCAGCGGGCCGTTGTCAGTGGCGTGTGCTGATCTGTTCACCAGGGCCCAGGACTGGTCGAGGGTGCGGGGTGCGAGGACGGGGGCGGTGAAGGCGACGAGGCGTACGCGGGTGGCGGGGGCGCCGGGGGTCAGCCGCAGCAGGCGGGAGAGCGCGACGTAGAAGGCCGGGGAGGCGCCGGTGAAGGAGTGGGCGGGGACGTTGCCTTCGGCGGCGTGCTCGCCGGACGGGTCGGTGCGGACCCAGGTGACGCCTTCCAGGGCGGCGCCGCGGACCTGCCAGCTCGCGGCGTGCAGTTCCAGGCGCAGGGGGCGGCCGAGTTCGTCGAGGGTGAGGTCGATGGAGCCGGCGTGGTCGCCGGAGGGGGAGGTGGTCTGGGCGACGTAGCGCCAGCCGGAGGGGCCGGGGGCGCAGTGGAAGTGTTCTTCGCCGAGGGGGGTGTGATCGTGCGGGTCGTGGAGCGCGTAGCGGCCGCGGGGCATGGTGGGGTCCTTGACGGGCATGGGACAGGCCCCCGCCCTGGGGGCGGGGGCCTGGTACCGGCTGCTGGTGCGGTGCGGTCAGTAGCGGTAGTGGTCGGACTTGTACGGGCCCTCGACCGGGACGTTGATGTAGTCGGCCTGCTCCGGGCGGAGCGTCGTCAGCTTGACGCCGAGGGCGTCCAGGTGGAGGCGGGCGACCTTCTCGTCGAGGTGCTTGGGGAGCACGTACACGTCGGTCGGGTAGGACTCCGGCTTGGTGTGGATCTCGATCTGGGCCAGGGTCTGGTCGGCGAACGAGTTGGACATCACGAACGACGGGTGGCCGGTCGCGTTGCCCAGGTTCACCAGGCGGCCCTCGGACAGCACGATGAGGACCTTGCCGTCGGGGTACTTCCAGGTGTGGACCTGCGGCTTGACCTCGTCCTTGACGATGCCGGGGGTCTTCGCGAGGCCGGCCATGTCGATCTCGTTGTCGAAGTGGCCGATGTTGGCGACGATCGCCTGGTGCTTCATCTTGGCCATGTCCGAGGCCATGATGATGTCCTTGTTGCCGGTCGTCGTCACGAAGATGTCGGCGATGCCGACGACGTCGTCGAGCGTGGCGACCTGGTAGCCGTCCATGGCCGCCTGGAGCGCGCAGATCGGGTCGATCTCCGTGATGATCACGCGGGCGCCCTGGCCGCGCAGCGACTCGGAGCAGCCCTTGCCGACGTCGCCGTAGCCGCAGACGACGGCGGTCTTGCCGCCGATCAGGACGTCGGTGGCGCGGTTGATGCCGTCGATCAGAGAGTGCCGGCAGCCGTACTTGTTGTCGAACTTCGACTTGGTGACGGCGTCGTTCACGTTGATCGCCGGGAAGAGCAGCGAGCCCGCCTGCTGCATCTCGTAGAGGCGGTGGACGCCGGTGGTGGTCTCCTCGGTGACGCCGCGGATCTCGGACGCGAGCTGCGTCCACTTCTGCGGGTTCTCGCCGATGGTGCGGCCCAGCAGGGTGAGGATCTGGGCGTACTCGTCGTTGTCGGCGGTCGACGGGTCGGGGACCTCGCCGGCCTTCTCGAACTCGACGCCCTTGTGGACGAGGAGGGTGGCGTCGCCGCCGTCGTCCAGGATGGCGGTCGGGCCGCCGGTGGCGGCGTTCGGCCAGGTCAGCGCCTGCTCGGTGCACCACCAGTACTCTTCGAGCGACTCGCCCTTCCAGGCGAAGACCGGGATGCCCTGCGGGTTCTCGGGGGTGCCGTTCGGGCCGACCGCGATGGCCGCCGCGGCGTGGTCCTGGGTGGAGAAGATGTTGCAGGAGGCCCAGCGCACGTCGGCGCCGAGGGCCACCAGGGTCTCGATGAGGACGGCGGTCTGCACGGTCATGTGCAGGGAGCCGGTGACGCGGGCGCCGGTCAGCGGCTTGGCCTCGGCGTACTCCTTGCGGATCGACATCAGGCCGGGCATCTCGTGCTCGGCGAGGGTGATCTCCTTGCGGCCGTAGGCGGCCAGCGACAGGTCGGCGACCTTGAAGTCCTGGCTGCTGGAGCTCGTGGTCATACGGGCTGCTCCTCCTGGGAAGGGCGTGCGAGGTCTCGGTGCGGCAGGGCTGCGGGGCGGACGGGGACAGACTTCTCCCCTTGCCGCGCAGCTCAGTCCGTCGGAGGCCCTCTCTCCCTCGGCCGGTCCGCCATGCGGGCCGCCCGACCGCCATCAGCAGCGACGTCTGGCTCTCGGTCAAAGCTACACCGATCACCCCGGCGAACCCCAGCCCCCGTGGTCGACGCAGGCTGGGGTGAGCGGGCCCACCTGCGGCGGGACGAGCGATCAGTTTTCGGGGTGTGCGGCCGTGGCCTGGGGCCCGGCGCGGTAGATGTCCGGTTCGAGGTAGATGACGCGCGCGATCGGGACGGCTTCGCGGATCCGGGCCTCGGCGGCGTTGATCGCGTCCGCGACCTCGGCGGCGCTGTCGTCGTGCTGGACGGCGATCTTCGCGGCGACGAGCAGTTCCTCCGGGCCGAGGTGGAGGGTGCGCATGTGGATGACGCGGGTGACGGTGTCGCCGTCGACGGCGGCTGCGCGGATCTTGGCGACGGCGTCGGGTCCGGCGGCCTCGCCGAGCAGCAGCGACTTGGTCTCGGCGGCGAGGATCAGGGCGATGGCGACGAGCAGGACGCCGATGCACAGGGTGCCGACGCCGTCCCAGACGCCGTTTCCGGTGGCGAGGGCCAGGCCGACGCCGGCGAGCGCGAGGACGAGGCCGATGAGCGCGCCGAAGTCCTCCAGGAGCACGACGGGCAGTTCGGGGGCCTTGGCGCGGCGGATGAACTCGACCCAGTTCTGCTTGCCCCGCAGTTCGTTCGACTCCTTGACGGCGGTGCGGAAGGAGAAGCCCTCGGCGATGATCGCGAAGATCAGCACGCCGACCGGCCAGTACCAGTGCTCGACGGCGTGCGGTTCCTGGATCTTCTCGTAGCCCTCGTAGAGGGCGAAGACGCCGCCGATGGTGAACAGGACGATGGAGACGAGGAAGCCGTAGATGTACCGCTCCCGGCCGTAGCCGAAGGGGTGCTCCTCGCTCGCCTTCTTCTGCGCCTTCTTCCCGCCGAGGAGCAGCAGCGCCTGGTTGCCGGAGTCGGCGACCGAGTGCACGCCTTCGGCGAGCATCGAAGACGACCCGCTGAACGCGAACGCGACGAACTTCGCGACGGCGATCGACAGGTTCGCTCCCAGCGCGGCGACGATCGCCTTGGTTCCGCCCGATGCACTCATGTGTGCGACGTGTCCCTTCCACCCCTGCTGACATGGCCGCCGCCCGGTGCCGGAGGCGGTTTTGCCGATCCTTTACGGCGGGTCATTGTCGCAGCACCGGGGGCGGTCGGTCCGTCAGGCCGCCACGGTGGCCCGGAAGACGGCGCCGTCGCCGGTCAGCTCGACCTGTTCGCCGGCCGGGACGTACGCCGACTCGCCGCGGGCGAGGGTCAGTTCGGCGCCCGCCGTGTCGCGCAGTACGGCCGTGCCGGCGGTGCAGAGCAGGATCTGGGGCGTACGGGCGGCGGGGCGGCTGGGTTCGGCGGCGCGGCCCAGGTCGTAGCGGGAGAGGCGGAACTCGTCGGCGGGGGTCTCGTAGACCTCCTCGCCGCCGGGGTCGGCCTCGGGGCGCAGGACGCCGGGGGCGGTGGCCTCGAAGCGGACGATGCGCAGCAGTTCGGGGACGTCGACGTGCTTGGGGGTGAGGCCGCAGCGCAGCACGTTGTCGGAGTTGGCCATGAGCTCGACGCCGAGGCCGTCGAGGTAGGCGTGCGGGACGCCCGCGCCGAGGTAGAGCGCCTCGCCGGGCTGGAGCCGCACGTAGTTGAGGAGCATCGCGGCGATGACGCCGGGGTCGCCGGGGTAGTGCCGGGCGATGGACGCGTAGGCGGCGTACGAGTCCTGGTGCGGGCCGTCCTCGGCGCCGAGCCGCTCGGCGGCGGTGGCGGCCTGTGCCACGGTCTCGGCCATGGCGGCGCGGTCGGCGGTCAGGACGGCGGTGAGCACCTCGCGCAGCGCCGCGGACTCGGGCGCGGCGCGCAGGATGTCGACGTAGGGCTTGAGCGGGTCGACGCCGAGTCCGGCGAGCAGGTCGGCGGCCTCGGCCGGGGCGCGGAAGCCGCAGAGCCCGTCGAAGGGCGTGAGCGCGCAAATGAGTTCGGGCTTGTGGTTGGCGTCCTTGTAGTTGCGGTGCGGGGCGTCGATGGGCACGCCGCGCGCCTCTTCGTCCGCGAAGCCCTCCTTCGCCTGGGCGAGGTCGGGGTGGACCTGGAGGGAGAGCGGGGAGCCGGCGGCGAGGAGCTTGAGGAGGAACGGCAGGCGGGGGCCGAACCGCTCGGCGGACGCCCGGCCGAGCTCGCCCTCGGGGTCGGCTGCGATCACGTCGCTCAGCGCCGTGGGGCCGCTGCCGCGGTCGACGCGGGAGGGCGCGCCGGGGTGTGCGCCCATCCACACCTCGGCCTGCGGCTCGCCGGTGGGGGCGGTGCCGAGCAGTTCCGGGATGGCGGTGGTGGAGCCCCAGGCGTAGGGGCGCACGGTGTTGGCGAGGCGGTCCATGCGGTGCGGTTCCTGACTGTGCGGAGTGTGCTGAGCGAACGGTGCGTACGGGCGGCTGGGCGCCGCGGCCCGGTCATGGTCGCGGTGCGGAGGCGAGCGCCAGGTATACGGCGGCGAAGTCCGCGATGGCGAGCAGTTCGGCGGCGGCTTCCAGCGGGGCGCCCTCGGCCGGTTCGAGCTCGCTCACGGGGGTGTCGTGGTGGAGTGCGAGGTCGCGGGCGGCGGGGGTCGGGGAGGTGCCGGCGGGCTCCCGTTCGCGGAGCAGGACGACGCGGGTGTGCAGGGCCTGCGAGTCCTCGACGCGGTCGCGGAAGAAGTCGTCGGCGTCGGCTCCGCCGGCGAACGCGCCGGTCAGCAGGGCGGCGTGGCCGGTCAGCGCCTCGGGCAGCTCGGCGGCGAGCGCGGGGCGGCCCGCCAGGGCGGTGAGCGCGGTCGCGAAGTGGCGGCCGGCGGCGCCCGCGACGGGGCCTTCGGTCCAGATCAGCGGGAGGGTGTCGGCGAGCTCGGCGGCGAGGGTCTTGGCCGGGTTGCTGTACGTGGCGATGGCGGGCCCGCAGCGCTCGGCGACCTGGTCCAGCCGGTCGGCGAGGGACTGGAGGGCGGGCGGGGGCGCGGTGATCAGGCCGATGCGGTCGGCGAGGGCGAGCAGCGGGGTCAGCAGGGACCAGAGGGCGCCGGGGGCGGCGGGCGCCTCGTCGTCGCGGTCCGCGCCGGGGCGTTCCTGGGGGCTGCCGGGGCTTTCGGGGTCCCCCTGGCCGTACGGGTGCGTGGGCTCGTACGGGCTGGTGTGCTCGTACAGCGCCTTGGCGAGCGGGACGGCGAGGCCGCGGGCCTGGGCGGTGGCCTCTGTGACCGGGGAGCCGGCGGGGGCGACGCAGACGACCGAGCAGCCGCGGCGGTACGCCTGCTCCAGGAGGAGGGCGAGGCCGGGCTCGGTCCCCTCGGGGCTGGCGACGAGGAGCAGGTCGAGCGGGCCGGTCCAGCCGGGCAGCGTCCAGATCAGGGCGCCCGCGGCGGACGCGACGCCGGTCGGCCGGATGAGGGAGACGGGGCAGTTGCCGCCGCCGAGGCCGGCGAAGAGGTCGGCGGTGCAGGCGGCGACGGGGCCGGGGCCCGCGACGAGCACGGCGCGGGGGCGGCCGTCGGGCTTGAGGTCCGCGATGCCCGCCTCGGCGGCGTCGCGGGCGGCGGTACGGACGCGGGCGCCGGACTCGGCGGTGGAGCGCAGCAGGCCGTGGGCGTCGGCTCGGGCCAGCGCGGCCGGATCATCGAGGAACGACTCGTCGAGCATGGGGCTTCGGCCTCCGATCGCCGCGGCGGTGCACCTGCCTGTGATGCCGTCGTGGCGGTGCCGCCGCCGCGTACTGCCGTGTGCTGTCTGTATCCGTTTGTCACCGGCTGCCCCGCCTGGGCTGGGACAGTCCCGCCGGTTCGCGGGTCCGCCGGCCGGGGTCAGGCCGGTCGGCGGGCCTCGTCGACGAGGAGGACGGGGATGCCGTCGCGTACGGGGTAGGCGAGGGCGCAGGCCTCGCTGCCGCACACCAGCTCGGGGGCGCCGTCCTCGGTGGTCTCCTCGCGGAGGGGCGCGTGGCACGCCGGGCAGGCGAGGATCTCCAGGAGACCGGCTTCGAGCTGCATGGGGGTTCCCTTCGGGGCGGGCAGACGCGTTGCGGCCAGCCTACCGCCGGGTGGTGAAAGGCCGCCTTGGCGGGGCGGGGCGGCTCCGCCCGGCCCCGTCGGCGCTACGCGCGCACGATGCCGAGGACCGCGTCCCGTACGCGCTCGACGGTGGCCTTGTCGCGCGCCTCCACGTTGAGGCGCAGCAGCGGCTCGGTGTTGGAGGGGCGCAGGTTGAACCACCAGTCGGCGGCGGTGGCGGTCAGCCCGTCGAGCTCGTCGAGGGCTGTGCCCTCGCGCCCTTCGTAGGCCGCCTTGACCGCGGCCATCCGGTCGGCCTGGTCGGTGACGGTGCTGTTGATCTCGCCGGAGGCGGCGTACCGGTCGTACTGGGCGACGAGCGCGGACAGCGGGCCGCTCTGCTCGCCGAGCGCCGCCAGGACGTGCATCGCGGCGAGCATGCCGGTGTCGGCGTTCCAGAAGTCGCGGAAGTAGTAGTGCGCGGAGTGCTCGCCGCCGAAGATCGCGCCGGTGCGGGCCATCTCGCCCTTGATGAAGGAGTGCCCGACGCGGGTGCGCACGGGCTCGCCGCCGTGCTCCTTGACGACCTCGGGCACGGACCAGGAGGTGATCAGGTTGTGGATGACGGTGCCGCCGGGGTGCTTGGCGAGCTCGCGGGCCGCGACGAGCGCGGTGATCGCGGAGGGGGCCACGGGGTCGCCGTTCTCGTCCACGACGAAGCAGCGGTCGGCGTCGCCGTCGAAGGCGAGGCCGATGTCGGCGCCCTCGGCGCGGACCCGTGCCTGGAGGTCGAGGATGTTCTTCGGGTCGAGCGGGTTGGCCTCGTGGTTCGGGAACGTGCCGTCGAGCTCGAAGTACATCGGGACGAGTTCCAGGGGCAGCCCGTCGAAGACGGTCGGCACGGTGTGCCCGCCCATGCCGTTGCCCGCGTCGACGACGACCTTCAGGGGCCGGATGCCGGTGAGGTCGACGAGGCCGCGCAGGTGGGCCGCGTAGTCGCCGAGGACGTCACGTCGGGTGATCTCGCCGGGGGCGCCGGCCGTCTCGGGGCCCGGGCCGCCGTCCAGCCGGTCCTCCACGAGGGTGCGGATCTCGGCGAGGCCGGTGTCCTGGCCGACGGGGGTCGCGCCGGCCCGGCACATCTTGATGCCGTTGTACTGGGCGGGGTTGTGCGAGGCGGTGAACATCGCGCCGGGGAGTGAGAGTTGTCCGCTGGCGAAGTACAGCTCGTCCGTGGAGCACAGGCCGATCTCGGTGACGTCCACGCCGAGCGCCGCCGCCCCGCGTCCGAACGCGCGGGAGAGTCCGGGGGACGACGGCCGCATGTCGTGGCCGACGACGATCGCGCTCGCGCCGGTCACCTGGGCGAAGGCGGCGCCGAAGAACTCGGCGAGCGACTCGTCCCACTGGTCGGGCACCACGCCGCGCACGTCGTACGCCTTCACGATCTGCGACAGATCAGCCACAGCCAACCCCTCCTGGAGTCCGGTACGGGGTGACAAACCTACCTGTCGGCGTCCTTGATCCGGCCCATCGGCGCCCGGCCGGTCACGGCGGTGGCGGGCGTCGTCGCCGGGTGCGTGCGGGAGGGGCTGATGCGGGAGGGGCTGGTCAGGAGTCGGGCGAGCGCAGGACCCGGAGGTGGCCGCGGCGGGCGACCTCCATGGGGTCGGCCTCCCGGCCGTTGGGGCCGACGGGCCCCTGGCCGCCCGGTCCGCGGGACGGGCGGTCCTGCGGACGCGCGGCCTCGCGCACGGCGTTGGCGAGCGCTTCGAGGTCGTCGCTGCTGTGCCGGGCGGGGCCGGTGTCGACGGCGAGGCGCACGACGTCCCAGCCGCGCGGCGCGGTCAGCCGCTCGGAGTGCTCGGCGCACAGGTCGTAGCAGTGGGGCTCGGCGTAGGTGGCGAGCGGTCCGAGAACAGCGGTCGAATCCGCATAGACGTACGTCAGCGTCGCGACGGCGGGGCGACCGCACGCGGTGCGCGAACAGCGACGTACAGGGCTCACGACGTTGGACGGTACCGCACTCTTGAGCGGGCCGCGAAGAATCCGCCTGGGCTCACCCCTCCGTGTCGTCCCGTTACGTCCGCTGTGGGCATGGCCGGAACCGCCTCTCTGACCTGCGAGGGGCCGACGGGGTTGAGGTTCTGAAAGTAATGATTCCTGTCACAGCCCGGCTCAATTCATGTCATCCGGTACGAGTTCACCGGTCCGGGAGGTGGCTGTAATTGATCGCAGGTGTGACTGAAACGCTCATCTGGCGACATGCCGTGTGCCGGGCGTCGACTGCCGGGCCGCGGCCCGGTGAGGGCTACTCTCATACGTGATGGACAGCTCCGATCCACCCCGCAACTGCGAACCGCGGCCGCGCCGCCGCGACCGCCACGGACGCGGCATGCGCGGGCCGATCGCACCGCCCCAAGTGCCGCTGTCGGTCAGCCGCGGCGACGCCTTCGTCGACCTCGTGCACGACTCGGTCGAACGGCTGGAGCGGCGCTGGCCCCAGCTTTCCAAGGTCGACTTCGCCGTGCGCGACGTACCCGGCGCCGAACCCGGCCCGGACGACGGCGCCCTGGCGCTCGGGGCGTTGGACGCGCTCGACTCCCCGAACGGCGATTCCGTCCCGCTCGGCCGGTATGTCGCGGCGCGCGGCGACACCCCGGACCGGATCGTCGTCTACCGCCGCCCGATCGAGATACGGACCAAGGGCCGTGACGAGCGCGCGCTGCTCGTGCACGAGGTGGTCGTGGAGCAGGTCGCCGAACTGATGGGGCTGGCCCCGGAGTCGGTGGATCCGCGATACGGGCAGGACTGACAGAACTGACAGGACTGACAGAACTGACAGGATTGGCCAGAAGAGCCGACCCGAACGGACAAACCGCCACACCATTCCGAAATCGACCGTAAGTAACCGGACTTACCGGCCGAAAGCGGAATGGCCTGTATGGGTCGTGTCAGCCGGAATCAGACCGATCGAAATCGGACAGCGGCGGACAGCGATGGTCGGGGCCCGTCACCGACCCCCGATCCCGATCTAAGCGGGCCCCGACCGAAGAGGGCCCGGTCCGAAGAGGGGCCCAACCCAAGAG
>NZ_JBHVHQ010000269.1:0-9702 GCF_042800135.1 Streptomyces sp. NPDC057654
CCCCACCGGGTCCGGCGGCCTCGTCGCGTATTGCCTGCCCAGCGCGGGAATTTCCGGAGCCCGCTCGCGTTTGCGCAGGTCAGAGAGGTAAGTTCGGCCTTCCTTGCTAGCGGACCACCGCAAATCGTGCGTACTTTTGAATCGTTCGGGGCGGGGCATCGGGCTCCCGCCCCCGATGTGAGGAGTACGCGCAGCAATGTCTGTCCTGGATACGGCCGAGGCCCCGCACGTCGCGCACCGCGACAACCACACCCACCGCGATGTGAACGGCGGCTGGCTGCGTCCGGCGGTCTTCGGCGCCATGGACGGGCTGGTCTCCAACATCGCGCTGATGACCGGTGTGGCCGGCGGCTCCGCCTCCTCGCAGACCATCGTGATCACCGGGCTCGCGGGGCTCGCGGCCGGCGCGTTCTCGATGGCCGCCGGCGAGTACACCTCCGTGGCCTCGCAGCGCGAGCTCGTCCAGGCCGAGCTGGACATCGAGCGGCGCGAGCTGCGCAAGCACCCCGAGGACGAGATCGACGAGCTGGCCGCGCTGTACGAGTCGCGGGGCGTCGACGCGCCGCTGGCCCGCCAGGTCGCCGAGCAGCTGTCGAAGGACCCGGAGCAGGCGCTGGAGATCCACGCCCGCGAGGAACTGGGCGTCGACCCCTCCGACCTGCCCTCGCCGATGGTCGCCGCGGTCTCCTCCTTCGGCTCCTTCGCGCTGGGCGCGCTGCTGCCCGTACTGCCCTACCTCCTGGGCGCGACGTCGCTGTGGCCCGCCGTGCTGCTCGCGCTGATCGGGCTCTTCGGCTGCGGCGCGGTGGTGGCGCGGGTGACGGCGCGGTCCTGGTGGTTCAGCGGGCTGCGCCAGCTGGGCCTGGGCGGGGCCGCGGCGGGTGTGACCTACCTGCTCGGCATCCTTTTCGGTACCGCCATAGGTTGACGCTTTATGCGGCCGGCCGCATAGTGAGCGCGTTACCGTGCGGTTTCAGGGTTCGGGCGGCCGGGCATAAGGCCGGAGCGTCGCGGGCAACGTCGCCCGCTGCACGTTGTCCCAGCGGTGGGCGATCAATCCGTATTCGCCCCGACTCGCGCGTTAGGTCTGAAGTCCACATCCTGGAATCAGGCATCCGCTGTTCGAGAAGCAGGCCATCATGTAACCTGCGTGAAATTCTTCGCAGAGGGCCAGAGTCGTCCCTCGGCACCCTCAGATGCCATGACGACGACGGGAGAGCCGATGCGATCCGCATCCCACCCCGCCCAGCAGGGTTTGTACGACCCGCGCAATGAACACGACGCCTGCGGCGTGGGCTTTGTCGCCACCCTCACCGGCGAGGCGAGCCACGCGCTCGTCGAGCAGGCCCTCACCGTCCTGCGGAACCTCGAACACCGCGGCGCCACCGGCTCCGAGCCCGACTCCGGCGACGGCGCGGGCATCCTGCTCCAGGTCCCCGACGCGTTCCTGCGCTCCGCCGTCGCCTTCCCCCTGCCCGAGGCCGGCTCGTACGCCGTCGGCATCGCCTTCCTCCCGGCCGACGCCGAGGAAGCCGCCGCGGCCGTCTCGCGCATCGAGGCGACCGCCGCCGAAGAGGGCCTCGACGTCCTCGGCTGGCGTGTCGTCCCCGTCGCCCCCCAGCTCCTCGGCAGCGGCGCCCGCGCCACCATGCCCGCCTTCTCCCAGCTCTTCGTCGCCGCCCGCGACGGCGGCCGGCAGCTCACCGGCCTCGCCCTCGACCGCAAGGCGTTCGCGCTCCGCAAGCGCGCCGAGCGCGAGGCGGGCGTCTACTTCCCCTCGCTGTCCGCCCGCACCCTCGTCTACAAGGGCATGCTCACCACCGGGCAGCTGGAGCCGTTCTTCCCGGACCTCTCCGACCGCCGCCTCGCCACCGCCATCGCGCTGGTCCACTCGCGGTTCTCCACCAACACCTTCCCGTCCTGGCCGCTCGCCCACCCGTACCGCTTCGTCGCGCACAACGGCGAGATCAACACCGTCCAGGGCAACCGCAACTGGATGCGCGCCCGCGAATCCCAGCTCGCCGGCGACCTCCTCGGCGCCGACGACCGCGAGCGCCTCTTCCCCGTCTGCACCCCCGACGCCTCCGACTCCGCCACCTTCGACGAGGTCCTCGAACTCCTCCACCTCGGCGGCCGATCGCTCCCGCACAGCGTGCTGATGATGATCCCCGAGGCATGGGAGAACCACGCCTCCATGGACCCGGCCCGCCGCGCCTTCTACCAGTACCACTCCACGATGATGGAGCCCTGGGACGGCCCCGCCTGCGTCACCTTCACCGACGGAGCCGTCGTCGGCGCCGTACTCGACCGCAACGGCCTGCGCCCCGGCCGCTACTGGGTCACCGACGACGGCCTCGTCGTCCTCTCCTCCGAGGTCGGCGTCCTCGACATCGACCCCGCCAAGGTCGTCCGCAAGGGCCGCCTCCAGCCCGGCCGGATGTTCCTCGTCGACACCGAGCAGCACCGCATCATCGAGGACGACGAGATCAAGGCCGGCCTCGCCGCCGAACACCCCTACGGGGAATGGCTGGACGCCGGCCTCATCGACCTCGCCGACCTGCCCGAGCGCGAGCACATCGTGCACACCCACGCCTCGGTCACCCGCCGCCAGCAGACCTTCGGCTACACCGAGGAAGAACTGCGGGTCATCCTCGCGCCCATGGCCAAGTCGGGCGCCGAACCGATCGGCTCCATGGGCACCGACTCGCCCATCGCCGCCCTCTCCGACCGGCCGCGGCTCCTCTTCGACTACTTCACCCAGCTCTTCGCGCAGGTCACCAACCCGCCGCTGGACGCCATCCGCGAGGAGCTCGTCACCTCGCTGATCTCCTCCCTCGGCCCCCAGGGCAACCTCCTCGCCCCCACCGCAGCCTCCTGCCGCAGCGTCACCCTGCCCTTCCCGGTCATCGACAACGACGAGCTCGCCAAGCTCATCCACATCAACGCCGACGGCGACATGCCCGGCCTCAAGGCCGCCACCCTCTCCGGCCTCTACCGCGTCAGCGGCGCCGGCGACGCCCTCGCCGCCCGGATCGCCGAGGTCTGCGCCGAGGCCGACGCCGCCATCGAGGACGGCGCCCGCCTGATCGTCCTCTCCGACCGGCACTCCGACGCCGAGCACGCCCCGATCCCCTCGCTGCTGCTCACCGCCGCCGTCCACCACCACCTCATCGGCACCAAGCAGCGCACCCAGGTCGGCCTGCTCGTCGAGGCGGGCGACGTCCGCGAGGTGCACCATGTCGCGCTGCTCATCGGCTACGGCGCCGCCGCCGTCAACCCCTACCTCGCCATGGAGTCCGTCGAGGATCTCGTGCGCGCCGGCACCTTCCTGCCCGGCGTCGAGGCCGAGGACGCCATCCGCAACCTCATCAAGGCACTCGGCAAGGGCGTCCTGAAGGTCATGTCCAAGATGGGCATCTCCACCGTCGCCTCCTACCGCGGCGCGCAGGTCTTCGAGGCCGTCGGCCTCGACGGCTCCTTCGTCGACGCCTACTTCCACGGCACCGCCACCAAGATCGGCGGCGCCGGACTCGACGTCGTCGCCCGGGAAGTCGCCGCCCGGCACGCCAAGGCGTACCCCGCCACCGGCATCGCCGCCACCCACCGCCGCCTCGACATCGGCGGCGAATACCAGTGGCGCCGCGAGGGCGAGCCGCACCTCTTCGACCCCGACACCGTCTTCCGCCTCCAGCACTCCACCCGCTCCCGCCGCTACGACATCTTCAAGCAGTACACGGAGCGCGTGAACGAGCAGTCCGAGCGCCTCATGACGCTCCGCGGCCTCTTCACCCTCAAGAGCACCGGCCGCACCCCCGTACCGCTGGAGGAGGTCGAGCCCGTCAGCGACATCGTCAAGCGCTTCTCCACCGGCGCCATGTCCTACGGCTCCATCTCCCGCGAGGCCCACGAGACCCTCGCCATCGCCATGAACCAGCTCGGCGGCAAGTCCAACACCGGCGAGGGCGGCGAGGACGCGGACCGCCTCTACGACCCCGCGCGCCGCTCCTCCATCAAGCAGGTCGCCTCCGGCCGCTTCGGCGTCACCTCCGAATACCTCGTCAACTCCGACGACATCCAGATCAAGATGGCCCAGGGCGCCAAGCCCGGCGAGGGCGGCCAGCTCCCCGGCCACAAGGTCTACCCCTGGGTCGCCAAGACCCGCCACTCCACACCCGGCGTCGGCCTCATCTCCCCGCCCCCGCACCACGACATCTACTCCATCGAGGACCTCGCCCAGCTCATCCACGACCTGAAGAACGCCAACCCCGCGGCCCGCATCCACGTGAAGCTGGTCTCCGAGGTCGGCGTCGGCACGGTCGCCGCGGGCGTCTCCAAGGCCCACGCCGACGTCGTCCTCATCTCCGGCCACGACGGCGGTACGGGCGCGTCCCCGCTGACCTCCCTCAAGCACGCCGGCGGCCCCTGGGAGCTCGGCCTCGCCGAAACCCAGCAGACCCTGCTCCTCAACGGCCTGCGGGACCGCATCGTCGTACAGACCGACGGCCAGCTCAAGACCGGCCGCGACGTCCTGATCGCCGCGCTCCTCGGCGCCGAGGAGTTCGGCTTCGCGACCGCGCCGCTGGTCGTCTCCGGCTGCGTCATGATGCGCGTCTGCCACCTCGACACCTGCCCCGTCGGCATCGCCACCCAGAATCCGGTGCTCCGCGAGCGCTTCGCCGGCAAGGCCGAATACGTCGTCAACTTCTTCGAGTTCATCGCCGAAGAGGTCCGCGAACTCCTCGCCGAACTCGGCTTCCGCACCATCGAGGAGGCCGTCGGCCACGCCGAACTCCTCGACACCGCACGGGCCGTCGACCACTGGAAGGCCCAGGGGCTGGACCTCGCGCCGCTGCTGCACGTACCCGACCTGCCCAGCGGCGCCGTCCGCCACCACATCGCCGCCCAGGACCACGGCCTCGCCAAGGCCCTCGACAACGAGCTGATCAGGCTCGCCGCCGACGCGCTCGCCGCGCACTCGCCGGCCGACGCCCAGCCCGTACGCGCCCAGGTCGCCATCCGCAACATCAACCGCACCGTCGGCACGATGCTCGGCCACGAGGTGACCAAGAAGTTCGGCGGCGCGGGCCTGCCGGACGACACCATAGACATCACCTTCACCGGCTCCGCCGGCCAGTCCTTCGGCGCGTTCCTGCCGCGCGGCGTCACCCTGCGCCTGGAGGGCGACGCCAACGACTACGTCGGCAAGGGCCTCTCCGGCGGGCGCGTCGTCGTACGGCCCGACCGGGGCGCCGACCACCTCGCCGAGTACTCGACGATCGCCGGCAACACCATCGCGTACGGCGCGACCGGCGGCGAACTCTTCCTGCGCGGCCGGACCGGCGAACGGTTCTGCGTCCGCAACTCCGGCGCCACCGTCGTCTCCGAAGGCGTCGGCGACCACGGCTGCGAGTACATGACCGGCGGCGCCGCCGTCATCCTCGGCGAGACCGGACGCAACTTCGCGGCCGGCATGTCCGGCGGCACCGCGTACGTCATCGACCTCGACCCCCACAACGTCAACAAGGAACTGGGCTCCGCCGTCACCGCGCTGACCGCCGACGACCGGCAGTGGCTGCACGACGTCGTGCGCCGCCACCAGGAGGAGACCGGCTCCACCGTCGCCGCCACCCTCCTCGCCGACTGGCCGGCCGCCGCCGCCCGGTTCAGCAAGGTCGTACCGGCCACCTACCAGGCAGTGCTCGCCGCCAAGGACGCCGCCGAGCGAGCGGGACTCACCGAGTCCGAGATCCACGAGAAGATGATGGAGGCGGCGACCAATGGCTGACCCCAAGGGCTTCCTGACCACCGGCCGCGAGGTCGCACAGACCCGCCCCGTCGGCGAGCGCGTCAAGGACTGGAACGAGGTGTACGTCCCCGGCTCCCTGCTGCCGATCATCAGCAAGCAGGCCGGGCGCTGCATGGACTGCGGCATCCCCTTCTGCCACCAGGGCTGCCCGCTCGGAAACCTCATCCCCGAGTGGAACGACTACGCCTACCGCGAGGACTGGTCCGCCGCCAGCGAGCGGTTGCACGCCACCAACAACTTCCCCGAGTTCACCGGCCGGCTCTGCCCCGCGCCCTGCGAATCCGCGTGCGTCCTGGCCATCAACCAGCCCGCCGTCACCATCAAGAACGTCGAAGTCACCATCATCGACAAGGCGTGGGACAGCGGCGACGTCACCCCGCAGCCCCCCGAGCGGCTCTCCGGCAAGACCGTCGCCGTCATCGGCTCCGGCCCGGCCGGGCTCGCCGCCGCCCAGCAGCTCACCCGCGCCGGGCACACCGTCGCCGTGTACGAGCGCGCCGACCGCATCGGCGGCCTCCTGCGCTACGGCATCCCCGAGTTCAAGATGGAGAAGCGCCACATCAACCGCCGCATCGAGCAGATGCGCGCGGAGGGCACCAAGTTCCGCACCGAGGTGGAGATCGGCCGCGACGTCGACGCCGCCAAGCTGCGCAAGCGCTACGACGCCGTGGTGGTCGCCGCCGGCGCCACCACCGCCCGCGACCTGCCCGTACCGGGCCGCGAACTGGGCGGCATCCACCAGGCGATGGAGTATCTGCCGCTCGCCAACAAGGTGCAGGAGGGCGACCTGACGGTCTCCCCGATCACCGCCGAGGGCAAGCACGTCATCGTCATCGGCGGCGGCGACACCGGCGCGGACTGCGTCGGCACCGCCCACCGCCAGGGCGCCGTCTCCGTCACCCAGCTGGAGATCATGCCGAGGCCGGGGGAGGAGCGCCCCGCCAACCAGCCGTGGCCGACCTTCCCCATGCTCTACAAGGTCACATCGGCCCACGAGGAGGGCGGCGAGCGGATCTACTCGGTCTCCACCACCCACTTCGAAGGCGATGAGGACGGGAACGTGCAGTTCCTGCACCTCGCCGAGGTCGAGTTCAAGGACGGCAGGCCCGAGCAGAAGCCCGGCACCGAGCGGAAGATCCCCGCCCAGCTCGTGACGCTGGCCATGGGCTTCACCGGCACCGACCAGGAGAACGGCCTGGTCCGCCAGTTCGGCCTCGAACTCGACGCCCGCGGCAACATCGCGCGCGACGGCGACTACGCCACCAACGTGCCGGGCGTGTACGTGGCGGGCGACGCGGGCCGCGGCCAGTCGCTGATCGTCTGGGCCATCGCCGAGGGCCGCTCGGCCGCCCGCGGCGTGGACCGCTTCCTCGCGGGGGACAGCGCGCTGCCGGCCCCCATCAAGCCCACGGACCGCTCGCTGATGGTCTGAGCGTCGAGCGTCGCCCCCTCCAGAGGGCCTTCCCAGCCGTCCGACGGCCCCTCAGTCGTCCGTACAGCGCCGTACGGGCCTCAGCGGCGCCTGCTTCTCCCCGACCGGAGGCAGGCGCCGCACTCATACGCCCGGCCCGTGCCCGTACGCCCGGGGGCGGCCTACGTGTCGCAGTCCAGGACCGTGCGGCACAGTCCGCAGCGCGCCCGCAGTCTGCCCTGCACCGGCACCCTGATCCGCTGATGGCAGGTCGGGCACGGGAAGACGACGCGCAGCGGCGCGCGGCCCTCGAAGACGTAACCGCCGTTGGGAAGGGCGGACGCGGCGGTCGCCGGGTCCGCCTCCACATGGCGGCGGTCCCGCGTGTACCGGTGGCGGGCGAGCCGCCCGGCGGCGGCCAGCGGCGGCCGCTGCTCGTCGCGCCGGGCGCGGGCCAGCCCCTTCTCATACGCCTCGTACGCCTGCGGGCTGGTGAACCACGGCGCCGGGTCCTCGTCGAAGGCGAGCGCCCGCTTGGCGAGGACGTAGCCGTACTCCTCGGGGGTGAGGTAGCCGAGCTTCTGGCTGGAGAGGGAATCCTCCCGGTACGCGTCCAGCAGCAGCCACCCCGCCCCGAGGTAGGCCGCCGCGGTGTCGGTGAGGATCTCGTTGTCCCGCGTGCCGGGGAAGGAGAGGTCGAGGCGGTGCAGATAGACGTGCATCACCTCGTGCGCCAGGGCGGCGCCGATGTCGCGGCGGTGGTTCCGGAAACGGTCGTTGAGCTCGATGAAATACTCCGGCCCCGCCGCCAGCTCGACGTTGGCCGCGTGCTGCATCTCGCGGAAGCTGACGATCATCCGGGCGTCGGGGAGGCGCAGATGCTGCACCATCGCGCGGGCGACGCGCTGCACGCCGAGGTGGAGGTCCTCGTCGTCGTCGAAGGCGACGTCCACGGGGAGCATGCTCAGCCCGAAGGTGTGCACCGTGTCGTAGGAGAGGCGTTTGTAGAGCGCCGTGATCGCCCCGCGGACCGTCTCCAGATGCGGAAAGCCGTGCTCGATATCGCTCCCCGGCACCGCCATGCGATCACCCCCGTGCTGCTCGGTCGGCCCGCCCCGAGACGTCGGCGACGTCGGCTCCGAGGCGTTGCCCCAACTCTACGGGCGGGCACTGACAGTCCGGCGGTCCAGTCCGGTCGTCCAGTCCGGCCGTCGTGTGTCGACGGCCCCGAAAAGCGGCGGGCGAGGCGGGGTGGCGGGTGCGGCCCGGCGTGGCCGGAAAGCCACCCTTGTCACTCCGTTCACCCCGTCCACATAATCACAGGACGCTTCACGGGCTCACCCCCACGGGACCGGACGCCGTGCGGCACACCGTCGCACGCCGCCACCGCCGCATCCCGGCACAGCCCTTCCGGCGGCGACTTCCGGACCGTGGCTTGACATGAGCCTGACAGGAGTACCGCCCCCCACGGAAGGACATCCCTTGCCCCGCCAACTCAAGCCCCTCAAGAGAGCCCTCGCCGTCGCCGCCGTCGCCCTCGCCGCCTTCAGCCTCCAGCCCGGCAGCGCCCAGGCCACGCCCGAACCATCCGACCCCGGCCCCAGTGTCGTCGGCGGCACCCGCGCCCAGCAGGGCGAATTCCCGTGGATGGTACGGCTGTCCATGGGCTGCGGCGGCGCCGTCTACAGCAAGCAGATCGTTCTGACCGCCGCCCACTGCGTGGACGGCAGCGGCCCCGACACCTCCATCACCGCGACCGTCGGCGACGTCGACCTCAAGGGCTCCAAGGCCATATCGGTGAAGTCCGCCCAGGTCCTCCAGGCCCCCGGCTACAACGGCAAGGGCAAGGACTGGGCGCTCATCAAACTCGCCAAGCCCGTCAGTCAGCCCACCCTGAAGATCGCCGAGACCGCCGCCGACAACAACGGCGAGTTCACCATCGCCGGCTGGGGCGCCGACCGTGAGGGCGGCCAGCAGCAGCGCTACCTCCTCAAGGCGAAGGTCCCCTTCGTCGACGACGCCACGTGCAAGAAGGCGTACGGCAACCAGCTCACGCCGGGCGACGAGATCTGCGCCGGATACATCGACAAGGGCGGCGTCGACACCTGCCAGGGCGACTCCGGCGGCCCGATGTTCCGCAAGGACGCGGCCGGCGGCTGGATACAGGTCGGCATCGTCAGCTGGGGCCAGGGCTGCGCCGAGCCCGGCTACCCCGGCGTCTACAGCGAGGTGAGCACCTTCGCCGCCGACATCAAGAAGGCGGCCCAGAGCCTCGGCGGCTGACCGCGGCACGCTGAGCGCGGCACGGTGCGCGGACGGGCCCGTACGGTCGATACGGCGTCGGTCGGAGTCGCTTCGACGTCGCTTCGACGTCGGATCGGGGTCGGCTGGGGGCCGGCTCGCGGTCGCCCCCGATCGACTTTCGTATGACGCGGACGGGCCCGCCGTCATCCTTCGGACGGAGGCAACAGTGACCGTACGGCCG
>NZ_JBHVHQ010000270.1:0-9582 GCF_042800135.1 Streptomyces sp. NPDC057654
AGGCCGCGGCGGCGGCGTCCTTCGCGGCCTGCGCGTCGGCCCGCTGGCCCTCGCCGCGGCCCCAGCCCCAGCGCCGGGTGCCGCCGCCGGCGAAGGCGGCGGGCGCGGCGGCGATCAGCAGGGGCAGCGGCAGCAGCACGAGCGCGACGCTCTCGCCGAGGACCGCAGCGGCGCCGGCGAATCGGCGGCGTACCGGCCGTGCCGGACGTGTCGGCCGTACAGACTGCGCGAGTGTCGCCGTCACGTGCCCTCTCCCGATGGATCGCCCCTGGCCCGGATGCCATTCTCCCACCCGTTAAAGACGAACACACCGGCCGATTAGTTCGCGGCGCTGCTTCGCGGCGCTGCTTCGTGGTGCTACTTCGCGGTGCGCAGCTTCACCGGTCCGTTGTCCGTGCGGACCGAGACGGCGTGCTTGCTCGCGTCGTCGCGCGGGATGTCCACGGACTGCGTGCCGTTCTTGGTCCTGACGTCGACCTTGTACGGGGAGTGGGGCACCTCGACGTCGACGGCGCCGTTGGTGGTGGCAACGTCCAGGCGGTCGGGGGTGCGGGTGAGCGCGAGGTGCACGGGTCCGTTGGAGGTCTCGGTCCTGACCTGCGAGGAGGCGATGCCGGTCGCCTTGACGGCGCCGTTGGTGGTGCTGATGTCGAGCGGCCCGGCGGCGTCCCGCACGGTGATGGGCCCGCTCTTCGCGGTGAGGTGGAGCGGGGTGCGGATTCCTTCGGCCTTCACCGGCCCGTTGTCGCTCTTGACGGTCACGGCGATGCCGGCCGGCACCTCGACCTTGTGCTTGGCGGAGCAGGTGGCGCTGATGCCGCTGCAATGGATGCGCAGCTTCAGGGTGTCTCCGTTGACCTCCCAGCTGGCTTCGGCGGATCCGCCGATGCTCTTGCCTTTGAACCACCGGGTGACTTTGACGTCTTTGGCGTCCTTGGCGCCGGTGACCACCTCGACTTTGGAATTGTCGCTGTCGACGGTCAGCGCCTTCCCGCTGAGCGAGAACGACTTGTGCTCCGGCTCCGCGTCCGAGGCGTCCTCGCCGCACCCGGCCACGGCGACCCCGGCCACCAGGACCGCTGCCGCGATGAGGGAGGTACGGACGGCGGTCCGGGTGCGGTGGGTGCGGGGTCGGGTGCGGGATGCCACGGCGGTCTCCAGGGTGCTTTCGCTACAGAACACAAGATCATTCGGCACTCGGCCATCCGGCCCGCACCGTCACCGCAACCCTACGAATCGATCACCACGCAAACGATCCAGCTCACTACCGGAAGAGTGGTGGGGTTAACCCCACGCCTGCCCCGTGGGCCCCACCAGGTGTGGCCCACCTGCCGCGGGCATGTACGCTGTCCTTTCGTCCACGGGCGCATAGCTCAGCGGTAGAGCGCTGCCCTTACAAGGCAGATGTCGCTGGTTCGAAACCAGCTGTGCCCACCAGGGGAAAGGCCCCCGATCGAGAGCGATCGGGGGCTTTTTTCGTTCCCGACCTGCCGACCTGGCGGGAGCCCGCCGAGCATGCCAGTCTGACCGTATGAGGTGACACAGGGTAGGTAGGGGATGCGGAGGATTGGCCCATGCCTGAGACGACGTTGCCGCACCCGCAGGGCGCGGTGTGCTGGCTGGACACGCTGCTGAGCGACCAGGACCGACTGCTGAGCTTCTACCAGCCGCTCCTGGGCTGGTCCGGCGACGCGGACCCGGACGACCCGAACAGGTATGCCGTGCAGACGGTCGGCGGGAAGGCCGTGGCTGGTGTGGGGCTCATGCCGCCGGATGAGCCGTTGATGCCCTGGACCGGGTACTTCGCCGTGGACGAGGTGGACGCCACGTCCCGCCGGATCGAGGGGCTGGGCGGCCAGGTCGTGGTCGCGGGCATGGACGCCCCCGGCGTCGGCCGCTTCGCCCACGCCAAGGACCCGACCGGCGCGGCGTTCGGCATGTGGCAGCCCGGCCCGTTCCCCGGTTTCGAAGTCTGGGGAGAGCCCGGCTGCCTGTACTGGTTCGAGCTGGTCACCACCGACGCGAAGGCGGCGGCCGATTTCTACGGCGCGCTGCTGGACGTAGAAGCCCAACGGATGGACACGCCGCCCGACGTCTCCATGGAGTACTGGACCCTCCACGCGAACGGCGAGCCCCGTGCCGGAGTCTTCCAGGTCGGGCAGGAGGCCGTTCCCCACTGGCGGCCGTACTTCCAGGTGCACGACGTCGACGCCACGGTGGCCGCATCCGTCGAGACCGGAGCCCGCCTGATCGAACCCGCGGCCGACACCCCGTACGGCCGGATGGCCGGCCTGCTCGACCCCCTGGGCAACGAGTTCAAGATCGCGACTCCGCCGCCGGGGCGCTGACGCGGCTCGGGGGCCGAGAGCGGCCGGCTTCGCCGATGGCCGTGCGCAGGGCTTGTGGCGAGGTGAGTCGGAGCCAGGGGCGTGGGGTGCGGACGGTGGGTTCGGGGAGGACCCAGAGCCGGTTGCCGGTGTAGGTGCCGGGGCACGGCGCGGTGATGGGACAGCCGGGAGGCAGCGCCTTGACCTGTTGCACGTCGGCGAGGATGCGCCCTGCGCCGGCCGGTACGAGCCACCAGGCCGTGCGCTCTACGCCGCACAGCAGGTGGGGTCCGATGTGGTGGCCGCGGTAGGCGAGGAAAGTCGCGGTCCGGCTGGAGAGGCCGAGGGGCATTTCGACGGTGTCCCAGTACGGACCGGTGATGACGGTGGCGGTCCGCCCTTGGGCCCAGAGGGCGAGTACGGCGCCGGGTTCAGGGGCGGAGGCGGCCAGCCAGTGGGCCGTCGACAGAGGGTGGGTGGTGTTCATGGGCGGTCCTGCGGATGCTGGTAGCTGCGGCCTTTCGCGATGCGTACGGCGTCGTCCAGTGCCCGGAACGCACCCGTGATGGGCCCCACGAGGTCCTTGGGCAGTCTGCGGTAGTGAGCGAAGAGCGCGGTACGGGCCTCGTGCAAGGCTCGTAGGCACATGGCGAGTTGCAATGTCTCCATGGCGTCCCCGAGGGCGGGGCCGACGTCGGGGGAGGGGTGTGGCGAGTGCCGGTTACCGGGGTAGCTCACGACTCGGCCACTTCTACGGGGACGTCTGCGCCCGCTTCGACGAGGGCGCGCACGGCGGGCGACGGGCTCAGAACGGTGCTCGGTGGGATCACCCAGTGGGCCCACGGCCCGTCGCAGGTGTGGGGTGCGGGCAGGCCCATGTAGTGGGCTTCGCGGTCAGTGGTGGTGACGCACTCGGCCGCTGCATCCCATGTCGCGGCGGTGCCGGGCGGTACCAGGAGGACGTACGTTCCGCGTTCGAGGAGTACGGGCCCGGTGACGCCGAAGCGGTGGAGCGTGGCTCGTACGCGTCCGCAGTTGCCTCCCTCGGCAAGGCCGTGCACCAGCCGCACCGGCAGCTTCACCGCGTCCCAAGCCGGTCCGACACGGAAGAGGGCAACACCCCGGTGCCACCATTCTTCCTCAGCTGCACGCGCGGCTTCTTGACTGGTAGTCAATAGCCTTGCAGCTAGATGTAGATGGTCCTGTCTCAGGGGGAACATCAGCGCCTCCCGCAGTGTGCCTAGTGGCTTCTTCACACCACGAGGGTGGCGTGAGTCGATGAAGTGCGGGATAACCAGCAGGGGTTACCGAAGCGGTAAGGGGATCGTTGTGTAGGTGTACGGCGACAAGCCACGTCGACGAGCACGCGGAAGGTTGGAGCTATGGTCGCAAAGTCCTTGCTCGGCGCAGATATCTTTGCGCGGGACGATCTGCGTCAGGCCCTTGCCGAGCACGACTTCGCGTCAGTGTTCGCCCTCATCAAGAAGTGGGGCGGCCTCTCCCAGAACAAGATCGCGTCGGCTTGTTGTCTGACCCCCGGGAAAGTGTCTACGATCACAAACGGCACCCAGCGGGTCACCAGTTTCGACGTGATCTGCCGGATTGCTGACGGGCTACAGATTCCCGGCCGCTTGCTCGGCCTCGCACCGCGTCCGTGGGAGGAGTCGCAATGCCTGCCAGGTACCGCTCCTCCGGCTCCAGGCAAAATTCCTGCACATGAGGCTTCGTGGAGACCCGACACCACGGTCGACCTGGCCGCAGAGCTGACGAGGAGCGATCTCGTGATGGATCGACGGACGGTCGCGAGGGCGCTGACCGCGTCGGCTGTAACCGGCGCTTCGCTGCTCGACCCTTTGGAGGGGTGGCTCAAACCAGCAGCTCCCGCAATTCAACGGGGCCCTCAAGGGCGTATTGGAACAAGGGAAATGAACAACCTTGAACAGGCCGCACGGACATTCCGCCTTTGGGATCACCGGTATGGCGGGGGACTCCGCCGGAAAGCTGTGCTGGGTCAGCTATCCGAGGTGAGCAGCGCGCTGGAGGAGCGTCAGAGCCCCTCCATCGAGCGGCGGTTGTACGTGGTTATGGCCCACCTCGCCGGCCTGGCCGCAACGATGGCGTGGGACTCCGGATTGCAGCGCCGTGCTCAGGACTATTACGCCCTCGCGCTTCGGTCCGCTCACGCCGGAGGTGACACCGCCTTCGGAGCAAATGTCTTGGCGGGCATGGCACGTCAGATGCTGTACCGCGACCAGCCGCAGGACGCAGTCGAGCTCGTTCGACTCGCACAGGAAGGCTCCCGAGGAATCGCGGGGCCCCGCGTCAGAGCAATGCTATACACGCGAGAGGCGTGGGCGATGTCAGCCATGGGACGCGAAGCTGCCTTTCGCAGGGCCACCGCCCAGGCCGAGGAGGCGCTCACCGAAGCAGCTGGGGCCGAGGCGGAACCGTACTGGATCGCGTACTTCGACGAGTCCGAGCTGGCGGGGGTGACCGGGGGCCGTCTTTTGGACCTGGCGCGTCACGACGCCCAAAGGCACGCTCAAGCCGCCGCTGACCGGATTCGTGAAGCGCTGGCGGGGAGGGGCCCGGAGGCCGGGCGAAGTTGGGCGCTCGACCGTATTGGGCTCGCGGAATGCTGCTTCCTGGCTGGTGACGTGAACGGGGCTGTTGAACAGACCAACCTGGCAGTTGACGCGGCGCAGGGCACGCAATCAGGACGTGTGCGTACACAGCTCGGTGTCCTGTACCCCCACACGGTGGGCCACAGCGCTTCCGCGCCATTGCGTGAGGCCCGCCATAGAATTCGTGGCCTGCTGGCCAGTTGACGAGAGGGGAAGCGGCGTGACCACCATCGCTGTGACCGGGCACATGGATTTGACCGCTGCCACGGCCGACTCGGTTCGAGCCGCGCTGCGGCAGTTCCTTGACGCCTACCCCGCTGAATCCCTGACGGGTATCTCCTGCATCGCGCGAGGCTCCGACAGCCTGTTCGCCGACGCGATCCTGCAATCCGGGGGCCGTTTGGTGGTGGTGCTTCCCTCTCGGGACTACCGGGAGACGAAGGTGAAGCCGGACCACGCTGACCTCTTCGACCGATTGGTCGCGGCCGCGTATGAGGTCTTGGTCATGCCGTACGATTCGGCGAACCGCGAAGCCTACGAGGCAGCCAATCGGCAGGTGCTCGCCCGTGCGGACCGCCTTGTCGCTGTGTGGGACGGTACGCCGCCCAGCGGGAAGGGCGGAGGCACCGCCGATGTCGTCGTGGAGGCCCGGGAGAAGGGTCTCCCCGTCGATGTGGTCTGGCCGGCGGGCGCGTCACGTGAGAGCAAGAAGGACTGTGAGAGGCAGCGCTGACGACGATCTGCCCGAACGCCTCTGCTCGGTGTAATGGCCGAGGTGCGGGAGGTGGCGGCGTGCCCTTGTGCAGGGGTGGCTCACGCACAGGGTGTCCTCGACCTTGATGACCGGCTGTACGGGGGAGGAATGAGGCGACGATCAGTGCTCTCCGGCGTTGAGCTTCGCGACCTTCCCCGACAACTCGTCGAGTGAGTCGATGCGGATGGTCGTGATGCTGTCGGCTTCGGGATCGCGTTGTTGGATGGTGCCCCAGGGCCCGCGCCGGATGAGGGCGGTCCGCATGCCGGCGGTGACGGCGGGGCGGATGTCGTTGTCGAGACGATCGCCTACGTACAGGATCTCCTCGGCCTCGAAGGGCGCTGCCTGGGCGACGCGTACGAAGAACTCCGGGTCCGGTTTCGACGCGCCCCAGTCGTCCGACGTGCCGATGAGGTCGACGTCGTCGGTGAACAGCTCGCGGAGGATGCGCCCGGCGCGTACGGTCTGGTTGCCCGCGATACCGAGCCAGGGGCCGTCGGCGCGTAGTTGGGTGAGGGCGGTTCGTACGTCGGAGTAGAGGTCTTCTTCGGCGAAGTGCTCCGGTTTCCCGGCTGCCGCGCGTTTCTCGCGCTCCTTGTGCAGGTCGAAGTCGGGTCGGAATTCCTGGAAGGTCTCGCGGTAGTCGCGGCCTTGGGCGATGACGGCGCCGAACATGGCGGAGAAGGTGTGGCGTGGGACGCCGAGCCAATCGGCCCACGTGCCGTACTCGCGGGTCTCGTCGACCAGGCACTCACCGACATCGAATACGACAGCGCGAATCATGCGGGAAGAGTAGGGGACGGTGTGGGCTCGGGTGGGGTGCGGGTGGGGTGCGTACTCCCGCGTACCGAAAGCCGAAGCGGACGGAGAATGCTCTGACGCCATAGCGTTGAGGACGTCCAGCGGCGAGGGGCGACCGGCCCCCGGCATCGGTGATCAGGGAGAACGTGAGTGAGCGACCAGCAGCGGACCATTGCTGAAGGCCAGTGGCGCCAAGCCGAGCTGATCTGGGACTACCACCTGATGCACCACGAGTTGCGTCCCGCCGATGTGGCGATCGGCCTGGGCAGCCACGACATCGGTGTTGCCGCCCACGCGGCCGAGCTGTACCGCGCCGGGTTGTTCAAGACCCTGGTCTTCACCGGCGGCAATAGTCCGGCCACCGTCGAGGTCTTTCCCCGTGGGGAGGCCGTTCACTTCCGTGAGCGCGCCATCGATCTCGGTGTGCCCACGGAAGCGATCCTGTTGGAGCCCAACGCGACGAATACCGGCGAGAACATCGCCTTCGCGCGTGAGGTCCTCGACGATGTCGGCATCACGCCGGCCACGGTGCTGCTGGTCTCCAAGCCCTACATGGAACGACGCGCGTTCGCGACCGCCCGCAAGCTGTGGCCCGATGTCGAGTTCCGCTGCGCGTCGGATCCGCTGGAGCTCGGCGACTACGTGAAGTCCATCGGTGACGAGCGACTCGTCCTGGACATGGTCGTCGGCGACCTCCAGCGGGTGATCGAGTATCCGCAACTCGGATTCGCCATCGAGCAGGAGGTCCCGGAGGACGTGCGCACGGCGTACGAATCCCTCGTCCGAGCCGGCTTCACCGGCCACCTCATCGCCCGCTGACCTGCCCGGCCCGCCCGTCGTCGGGGCTCTCACCCAAGTGCTGGATGCCTTCGCCCCGCCCGACTTCGGTTATGGCCGAGACCTCCATCCGCGTGTTGCTGACCTTGGACCTTGATGGCCAGAGGCGGCATCAGCGCGGGCGGTGGGGGATGTCGACAGCCGATCGCTTGGTCTCGGCCGGAGCTGTAGCGCTCCGGCTGTGCCTCATGCAGCCTCAGACTCCGACTCGTAGTGCATCTGCGCACGGTCGAGGAAGTCGTCCGGGTCGTCCCCCTGGGCCGAGAGCCAAGGGAGCAGGTCGGAGACGAGGGCTGTCCGTGTGCCTTCGACTACCTGCGTGCCCAAGCGTTGGACACGGCTTCGACGTCCGCTCTCATCGAACGTGTTCGCAAGGAGATGTGATGCCCCGAGCTTCCTCAGAAATACCTGAGGACGCGTGGTTCAAGTCCTCATACAGCGGTGCTAACACCACCGAATGCGTGGAGGCTTCCTTCCTTCCGGACGGAATCCTGGTGAGGGACTCCAAGGATTCCGGCGGCCCCGTGCTGAGCTTCGACGGAAGTTCCTGGTTGTCGTTCGTCATCGCCGCAAGAGCCGGGAAGCTGAGGTAGTTCCGTCCGAGTGGGCCACGAGCTGCGATCGGTCACCCTGCTCTTGCCTCTGATGCCAAGCCGGTTGAACGCTGCGCGGGCTGCCTTGCGTCTGCAACTCACCCATCCGTGGCAGTAGTTCACTCGTGCTGTACAACCATCCCCGGGCCCCGCATGTCTCTTGATGCGCAACGGCAATCGAAATGGGGAGGGTTTCGTGAAGCATGTGCGTATCGCGGCCGGAGCTGCCGTGTTTGCGGTGGCGAGTTTGGGAGTGCTGACGATGGGTACGGCGGCCTCGGCTGCTCCCGTCGCAGCGGAGGCCGCCTATAACGGTGCCTGCGGGGCGGGTTACGGCGTCGTGAACTCCGCGCCGATCGGGGACAAGGGGAAGGTCTACCTGACCTACAGCTCCGCCACCGGAAAGAACTGTGTCGTCACCGTTCGCGCCGCCGCTGGCGCGCCCGTACATATGGCCGCCTGGGTGCAGTTGGTCGAGGAGCGCGAGTCGACGCCAGTCGTCGACTCCGGAAAATATGGCACGTACGCCGGGCCCGTTTATCTCGCTGCCAAGGGGCGCTGTGTCAACTGGGGCGGGGCCATCGAGAACCAGGACGTCACGGTCAACAAGTCCAACTGCGGCACCTTCGCCAAGACGGCTCGCTGATACTCGCGGATAAGAGGAGAGTTCCATGAAGCGTTCGATTCTCAGGGTTGGGGCCGTCGCCTTTGCTGCGGCAAGCGTTTCCACCGTTCTCGCCGCCACCGCAGCCTCCGCTGCTCCTGCCGCCCCGGCCGCGCCCGCCGCGCCCGTCGCCGCCTATAACGGCGTCTGCGGTAGTGGCTACAACGTCGTGAATTCCGCGCCCATCGGCAGCCGCGGCGTCGTCTATCTGACCTACAGCTCCGCCACCGGCAAGAACTGTGCTGTCACCATCCGCAACACCGCCGGCGCGCCCGTATTCGTACGGACCTGGGTCGGCCAGAGCGGCGGCCACGGGTCCCCCGCCTCGGACAGTGGGCAGTACGGCACGTACGCCGGGCCCGTCTACCTCGCCGCTCGCGGCTCCTGCGTCGATTGGGGCGGCGAGATCGACGGAGTCTCCGTCACCACCACTGCTTCCAACTGTGGGAGTTTCGCCCGTAGTCACTGAGTTTGGACTCGGGGTGTCGTAGCTGCTGGTAGGGGTAGGTCGCCGCGGTGCGCCGTCTATGTGAGGTGCATGAGGTGCATGAGGTGCGCGCAGGGTGGCGTCTGTCGGACGAGCGCCGGCAGACGCCTCCACGAAAGCGCCTCCCGGACCTTCACCCGCGTCGTGCGCCCGGCCGGTGCCTCAGTTATTGCTGCTGAGTCACCGGTCGGGCGGCACCCATCCCCGGGCGGGGGCTGGGGGGCTGGGTGGCTGCCGCGTGGGGCGGCTGTCGGTTTGCTGTCTGCGGCCCGTCTCGTGGCTGGGGCTCAGGCTGGCTCCGCTGCGCTGCGCCGCTGGCTGCTGCCGCGATGAGGTGGCTGTCCGGTGGCTCGGGTGCGGGAGTGTTTCGGGCCTGCGGCCCACGGCAGCCGAAGGGAAAGGGCGCGCTGCGCTGCGCCTGGGGGCGGCTGGCCGTTCGGGGGCGGTTTCCGCCCGTGGGAGGAGGGCCCACGGGTGGGGAAACTCCACTCCGAC
>NZ_JBHVHQ010000271.1:0-9577 GCF_042800135.1 Streptomyces sp. NPDC057654
GCATCAGGGTCAGCCGCTTGTACGAGGGGACGCGCCGCGCGAAGCCGATCGTGAGGACGTCAGGGTCCAACACCCCCTCGATCCAGCTGAGTTCGGCCGTGCCCGCGCCGCGCTCCCGCCAGGACGCGGCGAGGCGTTCGCGCGCCTCGGCCACGAGCTGTTCGCGCAGCGAGCGGCGCAGCTCCCAGATCTCGCCGTCCGGGATGTCGGCGACGGCGTCCCAGCGCTCGGAGCCGCCCACCGCCAGCGCGTCCTCCGTGCGCCCCGCGCCGATCTGCCGGGCGCCGAGCCGGAAGACCTCCGGCGCGACCCAGGTGGGCGCGTGCACCCCGTTCGTGACGGAGGCGATCGGCACCTCGGCCGCGTCGAAGCCCGGCCACAGCCCCGCGAACATCCGCCGGCTCACCTCGCCGTGCAGCGTGGACACGCCGTTGGCGCGCTGGGCGAGGCGCAGCCCCATGACGGCCATGTTGAAGCAGTTCGGGTCGCCGCCGGGGTAGGTCTCCAGGCCGAGCGCGAGGACGCGCTCGATGTCGATGTCCGGGAGCTCGGCCCCCGTGCCGAAGTGGCGGGCCACCAGTTCCCGGTCGAAGCGGTCGATGCCCGCCGGTACGGGCGTGTGCGTCGTGAAGACCGTACCCGCCCGCACGGACTCCAGCGCCGGGGCGAATTCGAGGCCGTTCGCGGCCAGTTCGCGGATGCGCTCCAGGCCCAGGAAGCCCGCGTGGCCCTCATTGGTGTGGAACACCTCGGGGTCCGCGTGGCCGGTGAGCCGGCAGTACATACGGACCGCCCGCACCCCGCCGATGCCCAGCAGCATCTCCTGGAGCAGCCGGTGCTCGCTGCCGCCGCCGTACAGCCGGTCGGTGACGTCGCGCTCGCGCGGGTCGTTCTCCTCCACGTCGGAGTCGAGGAGCAGCAGCGGCACCCGGCCGACCTGGGCCTGCCAGACGTACGCGCGCAGGGAGCGCCCGCCGGGCAGGGCGAGGGAGACGTGGGCGGGGTGGCCGTCGTTCTCGCGGAGCAGGGCGAGCGGCAGCTCGTTGGGGTCGAGCAGCGGGTAGTGCTCCTGCTGCCAGCCCTCGCGGGAGAGGGACTGGCGGAAGTAGCCGTGGCGGTAGAGGAGCCCGACGCCGATGAGCGGGACGCCGAGGTCGCTGGCGGATTTGAGGTGGTCCCCGGCGAGGATGCCCAGGCCCCCGCTGTACTGCGGCAGGGCCCCGGTCACGCCGAACTCGGGCGAGAAGTAGGCGACGGCGGCCGGCAGGTCGTCGCTCTGCTCCTGGTACCAGCGCCGGCCGCCGAGGTAGTCGTGCAGATCGTCGGCGGCGGCCGTGAGCCGGCGCAGGAAGCGCCGGTCCCCGGCGAGCTGCGCCAGCCGGCCCGCGGACACGGTGCCCAGCAGCCGCAGCGGGTCGCAGTCGGCGGCGCGGTGGCCCTCGGGGTCGACGGCGTGGAAGAGGTCACGGGTCTCGGAATGCCAGGACCAGCGCAGATTGCGCGCCAGTTCGCTGAGCGGTCGTAGGGGCTCGGGAAGGACGGGGCGCACGCTGAAACGACGAATGGCCTTCACGCTTCGACGTTAGCGGCGGGAGGGGTCACGGGTCTCGACAACCTGCGGCGGGTCTCGGCACAACCGGCCGCCGATACGGAACCAATACGGAACCAATGCAGAAGACGGCAACGGACACCGGCAGGACACGCCGGTCTATGCCCCGCGACCACGCTCGACGTTCGGCTTCGCGCCCCCGCCACCCGCCTCCACCCCGGGCGATTTGGCCGATTCCGCCCCCATGAGCGGCCTTGTACCGGTCCGTGGCCCACGGGAAGGTGTGAGGCACGTGCCGAGTAGCGCAGCAGTGGAGAAGGGGGCTCAGGGCATGGCCTTGTCGCGCACCAGCCGCCGCCGACTGGCCGAGGGGCTGACCGCCTGCGCCACGGCGGCCGTTCTCACGGCGGTCGCGCTCCCGGCGTACGCCGCACCGCCGTCGGGCCGCGTCCTCGCGGCCGGCTCGCCCGCCGCCGTGAGCAGCAGCTACATCGTCACGCTGAAGACCGGTCCGGGCGGCGTCGCGGCGTCCTCCGAGGCGGGGCGGAAGCTCGTACGGTCGTACGGGGCGCGCATCCGCCACACCTACGGCACGGCGCTGAACGGCTACGCGATACGGGCCGACGCAGACCGTGCGCGGCGGCTGGCGGCCGACCCGGCGGTCGCCTCCGTCGCACAGGACACCGAGGTGACGCTGAAACACAGCGAACCCCAGCCGCGCTCCCACCCCGCGAACCGCGTCAACCAGCCGAACCCGCCGTCTCGGAGCCCCGACCGCGTCAACCAGCCGAACCCGCCCTCCTGGGGCCTCGACCGCATCGACCAGGCCGACCGCCCCCTCGACGGTTCGTACACCGCGCCCGCGAGCGCGGGACGGGGAACCACCGTCTACGTCCTGGACACCGGTATCCGCACCACCCACCGCGACTTCGGCGGCCGCGCCGTCGACGGCTGGGACTTCGTCGACGACGACGCCGTCGCCGAGGACGCCAACGGCCACGGCACCCACGTGGCCGCCACCGTCGCGGGCACGCGGTACGGCGTGGCGAAGCGGGCCGAGGTGGTCGGCGTGCGGGTGCTCGACGCGCACGGCACGGGCACCACCGCCCAGGCCATAGCGGGCATCGACTGGGTGACGGCGCACGCGAAGAAGCCCGCCGTCGCGAACCTCAGCATCGGCGGCTTCGTCAACCCCCAACTCGACGCGGCCGTACGGAACTCCATCGCGTCCGGGGTGACCTACACCGTAGCCGCCGGCAACAACGGCGCGCCCGCCGACCTCTCCTCGCCCGCCCGCGTGAAGGAGGCGATCACGGTCGGCGCCACGGACGCCGACGACCGCAGGGCGCCGTTCTCCAACTGGGGCCCGTCGGTGGACCTGTTCGCGCCCGGCGCCGCCATCACCTCGGCGGGGCATACGAGCGACACGGCGAGCGCCACGCTCTCCGGCACCTCGATGGCCGCGCCGCACGCCGCGGGCGCCGCCGCGCTCTATCTGGCCGACCATCCGTCGGCGCGCCCGGCGGAGGTGGCCGACGCGCTGGTACGGGCGTCCACTCCGGGCAGAGTCGGCGGGGCCGGACCGCTGACGTCCGACAAACTCCTGCGCGTCAGGTCCTGACCGTGAACCTGTTGAACCCGCCCGGTCCGGAGTACGACCGAGAAGGCCCCGCCGCTGCGGCGGGGCCTTCTCGCGCCCTTCTCGCGCCCCCCTCTCGCGCCCTTCTCGCGGGCCCGATCGAAAATGGCGCTGCGCGAATTCCGGGAATGCCCGACTGGAATGCGCGGGAAGGCTCACTCGGTACGTACCCGCGCGCACCCGCAAGCCGCCACCCATGGCCCATCCCTCTTCCGCCCACCGAGTGAACGCGGACAGGAGCCGTCATGCCCACAGCCCGCCCCGCGCCCGTGGAGCAGATAGAAAGAACAGACCCCGAACCAGCCCGACCTCCAGGTGAGCCCATGATCGGTCGTATCCCCGTCCTGGACATCAGCCCGCTGATCGACTGCGGTCGCCGACCGGCGAAGGCGGTGGTCGGCGAGGAGTTCCGCATCAGCGCCACGGTCTTCCGGGAGGGCCATGACGCGGTCGGCGCCAATGTGGTGCTGCGCGACCCGGCCGGCCGGTGCGGCCCGTGGACGCCGATGCGCGAACTCGCGGAGGGCACGGACCGCTGGGGCGCCGAGGTCGTCCCGCGGGCGGAGGGCCGCTGGACGTACACGGTGGAGGCGTGGAGCGATCCGCTGGCCACCTGGCGGCACGCGGCGGGCATCAAGATCCCCGCCGGGATCGACTGCGCGCTGGTCCTGGAGGAGGGGGCGCGGCTGTACGAGCGGGCGGCGGCCGGGGTGCCCAAGCGGGATGGGCGGGAGGCGGTGCTGGCGGCGGCGGACGCGCTGCGCGACGCGTCGCGGCCCGCCGCGGACCGGCTCGCCGCGGCCCTGGCCCCGGCGGTCCGCGCGCCGCTGGACCGCTTTCCGCTGCGTGAACTGCTGACCGCGTCGCGTCCGTTGCCGCTGCTGGTGGAGCGGGAGCGGGCGCTGTTCGGTTCCTGGTACGAGCTGTTCCCCCGTTCGGAGGGCGCGGTGGTGCGGGAGGGCGTGCCCCCGCGTAGCGGAACGTTTCTCTCGGCGGCCCGGCGGCTGCCGGCCGTGGCCGCGATGGGCTTCGACGTCGTCTATCTCCCGCCCATCCACCCCATCGGCACTGCCTACCGCAAGGGCCCCAACAACACGCTGAGCGCGGGCCCGTACGACGTGGGCAGCCCCTGGGCGATCGGCTCCGCCGACGGCGGCCACGACGCGGTCCACCCCGACCTCGGCACCCTGGAGGACTTCGAGCATTTCGTCGCGCGCGCCCGCGAGCTGCGCCTGGAGGTCGCCCTCGACTTCGCGCTCCAGTGCTCCCCGGACCATCCCTGGGTGGACAAACACCCGGAGTGGTTCCACCACCGGGCGGACGGCACCATCGCGTACGCGGAGAACCCGCCGAAGAAGTACCAGGACATCTACCCCCTCGCGTTCGACGAGGACTGGACGGGCATCGTCCGCGAGACGCGCCGGCTGCTGCGGTTCTGGATGGCGCGCGGGGTGCGGATCTTCCGCGTCGACAATCCGCACACCAAGCCGGTCGCCTTCTGGGAGAAGGTCATCGGGGACATCAACCGCACCGATCCCGATGTCATCTTCCTCGCCGAGGCGTTCACCCGGCCGGCCGTGATGCGTACGCTCGCCGCGTTCGGTTTCCAGCAGTCGTACACGTACTTCACCTGGCGCAACGGCAAGCAGGAGATCACCGACTATCTGACGGAGCTGGCCGGGGAGAGCGCCGCTTACATGCGGCCCAACTTCTTCGTCAATACCCCGGACATCCTGCACGCGTATCTCCAGCACGGCGGCCGTCCCGCGTTCGCGGCGCGCGCCGTGCTCGCCGCGACCCTCTCCCCCACCTGGGGCGTCTACGCGGGATTCGAGCTGTGCGAGAACACCGCCGTACGGGCCGGCAGCGAGGAGTATCTGGACTCCGAGAAGTACCAGCTGCGGCCCCGGGACTGGGCGGCGGCCGAGCGCGCCGGGCGCTCCCTCGCACCGCTGATCACCACGCTCAACCGGCTCCGGCGCCGCCATCCGGCCCTGCGGCAGCTGCGCAACCTCCGCTTCCACCACGTCGACAACGATGCCGTCATCGCCTATTCGAAGCGGTGCGGCGCGTCATGCGTCCTCACGGTCGTCAACCTCGACCCCCACCACACCCAGGAGGCGACGGTCTCGTTGGACATGCCGGAACTCGGCCTCGCCTGGCACGAGTCCGTCCCGGTGCGCGACGAGCTCACCGGTGAGACCTACCACTGGGGCAGGGACAACTATGTGCGTCTTGAGCCGGGGCGCGACCCGGCGCCCGCGCACGTGTTCTCGCTGCGACCGTCCTCACCGATCGGAGGGTCACCCACAAAATGATCGTCAACGAGCCCGTACCGGACACGTTCGAGGACACGCCGGCGAAGGACCGGGACCCCGACTGGTTCAAGCGCGCCGTCTTCTACGAGGTGCTCGTCCGCTCCTTCCAGGACAGCAACGGAGACGGCGTCGGCGACCTCAAGGGCATCACCGCCAAGCTCGACTACCTGCAATGGCTGGGCGTCGACTGCCTGTGGCTGCCGCCCTTCTTCCAGTCGCCGCTGCGCGACGGCGGCTATGACGTCTCCTGCTATACGGCGGTCCTGCCGGAATTCGGCGACCTCGCCGACTTCGTCGAATTCGTGGACGCGGCCCATCAGCGCGGCATGCGCGTGATCATCGATTTCGTCATGAACCACACCAGCGATCAGCACGAGTGGTTCCAGCAGTCGCGCACCGATCCCGAGGGACCGTACGGCGACTACTACGTATGGGCCGACGACGACAAGCAGTATCAGGACGCGCGGATCATCTTCGTCGACACGGAGTCCTCCAACTGGACCTTCGACCCGGTACGCAAGCAGTACTACTGGCACCGCTTCTTCTCGCACCAGCCGGACCTCAACTACGAGAACCCCGACGTCCAGGAGGAGGTACTGGCCGCCCTGCGCTTCTGGCTGGACCTGGGCATCGACGGTTTCCGGCTGGACGCGGTCCCGTATCTGTACGCCGAGGAGGGCACCAACTGCGAGAACCTCCCCCGTTCGCATGACTTCCTCAAGCGCGTACGAGCCGAGATCGACGCCCATTACCCGGACACCGTGCTCCTGGCGGAGGCCAATCAGTGGCCCGAGGACGTCGTCGACTACTTCGGCGACTTCCAGCAGGGCGGCGACGAGTGCCATATGGCGTTCCACTTCCCCGTCATGCCGCGCATCTTCATGGCCGTACGGCGCGAGTCCCGCTATCCGGTCTCCGAGATCCTCGCCAAGACCCCGGCGATTCCGGCCCGCTGCCAGTGGGGCATCTTCCTGCGCAATCACGACGAGCTGACGCTGGAAATGGTCACGGACGAAGAGCGCGACTATATGTACGCGGAGTACGCCAAGGACCCGCGGATGCGCGCCAACATCGGCATCAGGCGGCGGCTCGCCCCGCTCCTCGACAACGACCGCAATCAGATCGAGCTGTTCACGGCCCTGCTGCTCTCGCTGCCCGGCTCGCCGATCCTCTATTACGGCGACGAGATCGGCATGGGCGACAACATCTGGCTCGGCGACCGGGACGCGGTGCGCACGCCGATGCAGTGGACGCCGGACCGCAACGCCGGGTTCTCCTCCTGCGACCCCGGCCGGCTCTTCCTGCCGACGATCATGGATCCGGTCTACGGCTACCAGGTCACCAACGTCGAGGCGGCGATGTCCAGCCCCGCGTCGCTGCTGCACTGGACCCGCCGGATGATCGAGATCCGCAAGCAGAACCGGGCGTTCGGGCTCGGCTCGTACACCGAGCTGCCCTCCTCCAACCCGGCCGTGCTCGCCTTCCTCCGCGAGCACGGGGACGACCTCGTCCTGTGCGTGAACAACTTCTCCCGGTTCGCGCAGCCCACCGAGCTGGATCTCCAGTCCTTCAACGGCCGCCACCCGGTCGAGCTGATCGGCGGCGTCCGCTTCCCGGCCATCGGCGAGCTGCCGTATCTGCTGACCCTCGCGGGCCACGGTTTCTACTGGTTCCGGCTGCGCCACGGCGAGCCGCCCGGCCTTCGCTGACATGCGTGCCGTCCGCCGAACCGCCTCAGGGCCGCCGTGCGGACCCGCGCCCGCGCACGCCCCCCAGCGCGCGCGGGCGTTTTCACCACCCGCCCCTGGGAAGTCTCCCTATTACCGCTTGCCGCACGGGCCGGGCTTCCCGGAACGCGTCCGCCCCGCCGGCCGTACGGGCCGGACGCACTCTCGGCTGTTCGACCTGGTCGTACGGGCTGACCGTATGGACGATCCTCGCCCGACACGTCCCGCACCGCCGCACAGTCACTGCCGCAATCCGGGACACTTCACCCTAACTGTCGTGTGCTCGGGGAAAGGACGCGACGTCATGCCGGAAGGATTCTCGGCCCGTGCCAACGCGAGCAGCGCGGGCAGTGGGAACAGCGCGAGCAGTGGGAGCAGTGGGAGCAGCGCGGGCAGTGGGAGCAGCGGGAGCACCACGGCTGCCGCTGCCGCTGCCGCCGCCGCGGCTGCCGGACGACAGGTCCAGTCCGCCGCGGGAGACGCCGGGCTGCTCGCCTCGCTCGTGCCGATGCTCGCCGAATGGCTGCCCCGGCAGCGCTGGTTCGCGGGCAAGGGCCGCCCCATCACGGGCTTCACCCCCGTCGCCGTGACCGAGCTGCTGCCCAGCCCGCCGCGCGGCACCTCGCCCGGCCTGCTCCACCTGCTCGTACGGGCCCAGCAGTCCGGCCCGCAGCGGCAGGCGCAGCCGGAGCCCGCCGACGCCGCCGACTGCTACCAGCTGCTCCTCGGCATCCGCCAGACGCTCCCGCCGCATCTCGCGCCCGCGCTCATCGGCCGCCCGGCGGAAGGCCCGCTGCGCGGCCTGACCGTGTACGAGGCGCTCGCCGACTCGCGCCTCTCGGCCGTCCTGCTGGAGCGGCTGCGCGCGCCGGGCCGGCTCGGGCCGCTGCGCTTCACGCACACGCCGGACGCCGTCATCGACCCGGACCTGACGCCGCGTCTGATGACGGCCGAGCAGTCCAACACGTCCGTGGTGTATGGCGAAACGTACATCCTCAAGCTCTTCCGGCGCGTCTGCCCCGGCCCCAACCCGGACCTCGAACTGCCCCTCGCCCTCGCCCGCGCCAAGTGCCCGCGGGTACCGGCGCCGGTCGCCTGGTACGAGGCGCTGCCGCCCGAGCCCGGCGGGGAACCCATGACGCTCGGCGTCCTCCAGAGCTTCCTGGCCTCTTCGGCTGACGGCTGGCAACTCGCCCTGAACTCACTGGCGTTGCAGGCGGACTTCTCGGCGTCCGCGCGAGCCCTCGGCCACGCCACCGCCGAAGTGCACCTCGCACTCGCCGACACCCTCCCCACCGTCACCCTGCGCCGCCCCCAGCTCGAACACCTCGCCGTCTCGATGACCGAACGGCTGGAGGCGACCGCCGCCGCCGTGCCCGCACTGCGCCCGTACGGCCCCGCGCTGCACTCCGCGTACGAGTCCCTGGCCGCCCTCGGCCGCGCGGGCCGCACCTGGACCGCCCAGCGCATCCACGGCGACCTGCACCTCGGCCAGACGCTGCGCACCGCCGCCGACAGCCGCTGGTCCCTCATCGACTTCGAGGGCGAACCCGCCCGCCCCCTCGCGGAGCGCCGCCGCCCGCAGCCCGTCGCCCGCGACCTCGCGGGCATGCTCCGCTCCTTCGACTACGCCGCCGCCGTCGGCCACGCCGCCACCAGCGTCTGGTCGGACCGCGCCCGTACCGCGTACTGCGACGGCTACGCCGCCGTCACCGGCAACGACCCCCGCGAGGACCCCGCGCTCCTGCGCGCCTACGTCACCGACAAGGCCGTCTACGAAGTCCTGTACGAGGCCCGCCACCGCCCCGACTGGCTCCCGGTCCCCATGTCCGCGATCCGCCGCTTGGCGGCGGGGGCGCACGGGGGCGACTTGCCGGGCGGGGGCGCGCGGTGAGGGGCGGGGAGGGGACGAGGGTGCGTCCGTACGAGCCGGTGGGAGGTTTCGGGCTTGGGCCGGGGGAGCCGGGAACTCGTACGGGACGCACGACAGCGCAGCACCGATCCGTCCCCCGGCCGCGGTGCCGGGGCCTATAGGAGGACCAGACCGTGACCGCACGTCCGCCGACCAACCGCCCGCCCCACGCGGACGACCGCACCGGCCCGCCAGCGCCTCCGGCGGTGCCTGCCACGTTCCTCCCGGCGGCTACGCGCCGGGAAACGACGGATGCCCGATCTGCTCCGGCTGCTCCGGAGGTGGAAACCCCGCCCGCTCCCGAGCCGGGCGGGCTGCCGCCGCTGCCCGGCCGTACGCGCACGCCGGTCGAGGACGTAACGCTGCCGGAAGCCGAGGACGTACCGGCGGCGCGGCCCCCGCGCCGGTCGTCGTACACCGCACCGCCGACGC
>NZ_JBHVHQ010000272.1:0-9576 GCF_042800135.1 Streptomyces sp. NPDC057654
CACTCGGCGTCCCGCGCCGGATGGGCCGAGGCGCCGTTCCACCCCCGGAAGCGGTAGTGCACGACGTGGACGACGAGCCCTTCCGGGCGGCCCGCGCGCGCGATCCGCCGCGCGAGCGGGCGCATGGCGACGGACGGCAGGGGGGAGGGGCGGCGGGTGCCGGACGCTTCGCCAGTGGGAAGTAACAGGGCGACGCCGTGCACGGGTCCGGCCGTTCCGACGGGCTTACCGAGCCGAGCTGCACCGCGCTCCGGCAGAGCTTCCTGAGCCATGCAGAAACGATGGCAGAAGGAGCGCGCGAGTCCACCCCGGCGACGGGTCACCGTTACGTATCGTTCGCCGATGTCTACGCGCGTAGGCGCTAAAGTGCCCGGATGACGAGCCAGCCCGCACTCCCCAGCCCCGAGCAGATCCGCCGCGCGCCCAAGGTGCTGCTGCACGACCACCTCGACGGCGGCCTGCGCCCCGGTACCCTCATCGACCTCGCCCGCGAGACCGGCTACGACGGCCTCCCCGAGGGCGATGCCGACAAGCTCGGCGCCCTCATCCGCCAGGCCGCCGACTCCGGCTCCCTGGAGCGCTACCTCGAAAACTTCGCGCACACCTGCGCTGTCATGCAGACGCGTGACGCGCTGGTCCGCGTCGCCGCCGAGTGCGCCGAGGACCTCGCGGCGGACGGCGTCGTCTACGCCGAGGTCCGGTACGCGCCCGAGCAGCACCTGGAGCGCGGCCTGACCCTCGACGAGGTCGTCACGGCGGTCAACGAGGGCTTTCGCGAAGGCGAACGCCGGGCCAGGGAGAACGGCCACCGCATCCGCGTCGGTGCGCTGCTGACCGCCATGCGGCACGCCGCCCGCGCCCTGGAGATCGCCGAACTCGCCAACCGCTACCGCGATCTGGGCGTCGTCGGCTTCGACATCGCGGGCGCCGAGGCCGGCTTCCCGCCCACCCGCCACCTCGACGCCTTCGAGTACCTCAAGCGGGAGAACAACCACTTCACCATCCACGCGGGCGAGGCGTTCGGCCTGCCGTCCATCTGGCAGGCGCTCCAGTGGTGCGGCGCCGACCGGCTCGGCCACGGCGTGCGGATCATCGACGATATCGAGGTCGCCGAGGACGGCACGGTCAAGCTCGGCCGGCTCGCCTCGTACGTACGGGACAAGCGCATCCCGCTGGAGCTGTGCCCGTCCTCGAACCTCCAGACGGGCGCGGCCGATTCCTATGCCGAGCACCCGATCGGGCTGCTGCGGAAGCTGCGATTCCGCGCAACCGTAAATACCGATAACCGACTTATGAGCGGCACGAGTATGAGCCGGGAATTCGAGGAGCTCGTCAAGGCGTTCTCGTACACGCTCGACGACATGGAATGGTTCACCGTCAATGCGATGAAGTCCGCTTTCATTCCTTTCGGTGAACGACTGGCGATGATCAACGAGGTCGTCAAGCCGGGCTACGCCGAGTTGAAGTCCGAGTGGCTGTTCCGTCAGACGGCCGCGGAACCCGTGGTGAGCAGTGGTTTCACCGCCTAGCGCGCGAGCGCCCAAATAGCCGAAGCAGGGTCGGGATTTCAAGTCCCGGCCCTTTTTCGGTGCTTGCTACCCCCCTGGCCGCATGACTACGTTGCAGTGCCGCTCCATACCTACCCCGTCATGAGGACAGAATTCTGATGAAGCAGGGAACCATCAAGACCCTCGGCGTCGCCGCTCTCGGCGCCGCGTTCGCCGCCACCGCCGCCGGCACCGCCAGTGCGGCCGGGCCCGTCGAGACGGTCGCCCCCACCGTCGCGGGCGCCGTGCAGGCCATCCCCGGCGAGACGCTCGGCCAGTTCGTACCGGGCGGCGCCCAGGCCCTGCCCGCCGCACAGGGTGCGGTCGGCACGGTCGCCACCGTCGTTCCGCCGGTCGCCGACCAGGCGCTGGAGACGACGGCCGACCGCGGCGCGCAGGAGCTGCTCGGCGGCCTCCCGGCCACGCGTCAGCTGGCGGGCAGCCTGCCGACGGGCGCGGTCGCGAAGACCCTCCCCGCGACGGTCGGCGGCGCGGCCATGGGCGCCGTTCCCGGCGCCGGGCTTCTCGGCGGCCTGCCGGTCTGACCTCCGTCTTTCCGGAATCGCTGGTTGGGCCTGTGTCGGTCGGGCCTGTGTCGGTCGGGTCTGTGCCGGTCGGGCCTGTGCCGGTCCGGCGTCTCCGGTTCGACCTGGCCGGTCCGACCTCGCCAGTCTGGCGTCCCCGGTCCGGCGTTCCCGGTCCGTCCCCGCGGTCCGGCCCCTTGTTGGTCACGGCTGTGGCCCGCGCCGCTCTGTGCCGGTGAGTCCGGCCCGTTCGCGATGAATGCCCGGCCGTGCGCGCCCGGCGGTTCCGTCTCGTCGCTCTCCTACGAGGGAGGCGGGAGCCGCCGGGCCGAGGCCGTGAGCCGCTCGGCGAAGTCCTCGACGAGGCCGCGGAGTTCATCCGGCCGCTCGACGGCGAACGGCAGGTCGAGCGAGGCGAGGACGGCGGGAAGCCAGTCGAGCCGCTCCACGCGCAGTTCCGCGCGGCACCAGCGCCCGCCCTCCGAAGGCGGCAGTTCCTCCACGATCGCCACGCTCGCGGGCAGCCGGGCGCGGATCTGCTCCACCGTTCCCTGGACGCGTACGGTCACCTCATGCCGGTACGGGGCCGTGACCAGGCTCATCAGGAGGCGTTGCGCCGGGTCGGCGTCGGCGGGCGGTTCGAAGGCGCCGGGGAGGGTGCGGACGTCGGCGATGCGGTCCAGGCGGAAGGTCCGGTCCTCGTCGGCCGAGGGGTCCGTGGCCGTCACGTACCACTTGCCCGCGTGGGCGACGACCCCGTACGGGTGCAGGGTCCGCTCGCTGCGGCGGCCGTCGCGCGCGGTGTAGCGGACCGAGACCGGCCGGCAGTGGTGCACCGCGTCGGCGATGGGGAGCAGGACCGCGGGGTCCGGGGCGGCGGAGGCCCTCCCCGGCGGCGGCTCCGTGAAGGCGAGGGAGCCGAGCACGGCGTCGAGCCTGCGGCGCAGCCGCTCGGGCAGGACGCGCCGGATCTTGGCCGCCGCCGTCTCGTTCGCTGTCTCGTTCGCCGTCTCGGCTGCTGTTCCGCTCACTGTTCCGCTCGCTGTTCCGCTCGCCGTGTTCGCGACCGCCGTCAGTCCCGACCGGCGGCCCATGGCCAGCCCCAGCAGCACGGCGAGCGCCTCGTCGTCGCTCAGCATCAGCGGCGGGATGCGGAAGCCGGGGGAGAGCCGGTAGCCGCCGTAGCGGCCGCGCACCGATTCGACGGGGATGTCGAGATCGATCAGGTGCTGGGCGTAGCGCCGTACGGTGCGCTCGTCGACGCCGAGCCGGCCGGCGAGTTCGGAGACGGTCCGGGTGCCGCCCGACTGGAGGAGTTCCAGCAGGGACAGGACGCGGGCGATGGGTCGGGGCATGCCGGAAAGTCTCCCGCATATACCGGGCGGGTTCCGTCCGGTATTGGACGTAGCGTCGTCTCCGTAAGCACCGAACGGCACAGCCGTGAGCACTGAGTACGTGAGCACCTAACGGCACAGGAGAAACCCCCATGGACTTCGTCTCCGTCCGCATCATCACGGGCGACGTCGCCCGCCTCGTCGACTTCTACGAGCGCGTCACCAAGACGCCCGCCGCCTGGGCCACCGAGGACTTCGCCGAGATCAGGACCGCCTCGGGCACCCTCGCGATCGGCAGCACCCGCACCGTCCCGCTGTTCGCCCCCGGCTCCGCCGAACCGGCCGCGAACCGCAGCGCCATCCTCGAATTCCTCGTCGACGACGTGGACAGCCTGTACGAGAACCTGAAGGGCGAGGTGACGGAGTTCGTCAACAAGCCCACCACGATGCCCTGGGGCAACCGCGCGCTCCTCTTCCGCGACCCCGACGGCAACCTCGTCAACTTCTTCACCCCGGTCGCGCCGGCCGCCATCGAGAAGTTCCGCCGCTGAGATTTCGGTCGCCGGGAACGTACGGCTACGGGCCGCACCCCACAGGGGATGCGGCCCGCCGTCACGTACCCCGTATTGCTGTATCTCTACGGAGAGTGACCGTGATCATTCACCAAGCCGTCTTGCGGTACTCGTCCTCGGAGGGCAGCAGCACCCACAGCGCGAGGTAGATCAGGAACTGCGGGCCGGGCAGCAGACACGAGAGCAGGAAGATCACCCGCATCGTCGTGGGCGTGGTGCCGAAGCGCTGGGCCAGACCCGCGCAGACACCGGCGATGACCTTGTTCTTGCGGGGTCGGACCAGTGGAGCGGACATGATGGCGACTCCTTGTCGTCAGTCGTCAGTCGTCTGTCGTCTGTCGTCTGTCGTCGGTAGAACGCCGGGAGCGTTCTCCCATGTCTCCACGGTAGGGCGGTGACCTGCGCCGAGCCGTCCCACTACGGGGCCGTCTTGACCCTGGGGATCGTGGGGGCCGAGGCGTGGTTCCCCTCCTCCCGGCGGAGGGGGCGCGGCCGGGGGCGGTCATACCGGCGGCGGAGCCTGGCCCGTACCAGCGGCACCACCGCCAGATGGGCGACGGCCACACCCGCCGAGTTCAGCAGCAGCTCGTCCACGTGCAGCACCTGGCCCGCGACGCCGCTCTGCACCAGTTGCAGGGTCAACGAGATCATCACCGCCGCGAAGACCGTCCGGGACAGCGACATCAGCGGCGCCACCGCCAGCCGCCCGCCGGCCAGCGGCAGCAGTACGCCCAGCGGCGCGAGCAGCAGCATCGATCCGCCGATCGCGCACGTCGCCTCCCAGGCGCCGAGCGCCAGATCGGCGCGGATGGTGGCCAGCGGCTCGGGGCTCGTGGCGGTCACCCAGGGCGCGGTCAGCGGGCGCAGGGTCAGCCAGCCGACGACGAGGAGATGGGCGGCCACGAGGACGAGACCCACGGCGCGGTAGCGGTATCGGAGGGCGGTCGAACCGCCGTAACCATGACCCTGCACGCCTCCCATGACGCGTGGTGCGGTGGCCGCGGTTCCGTCCGCCGCCACAGAGAGTCAGGATGCGACCGGCGGGTCGGGGCGCGATCGGTGGGGCGTCGGGAGGGGGCGGCGGGTCATGACGCGCCTGGCGGGTCGTGGCGCGATCGGTGACGCGTGACCGGAGCGGTGCGGCATGACGGAGGCGGCGAGCCGTGGCGTGACTGGCCGGCCAGGGCGCGACCGGCGCGTCATGACGGGGACCGGTGCGTCATGACGCGCCCGGCGGGGGCCGTGGCGCGGGCGGCCGACCAGGAAGCTGATCGGTCGGCCAGGAAGCTGATCGGCTGGTCAGGAAGCTCGTCGGACGGTCAGGAAGCGACCGGCGCGCCCGTCGGCGCGGACTGCGGGCGGGAACGCATCTCGTCGGTGCATTCGTAGCGGCGCGGCTTGTTGTCGTCCGGTCCGCCCAGCAGCACGCCGCGGCCGCCGTCGGCCGCCGCCGTCCCCGCGAAGGTGCATACGAGCTGCCCCAGCGCGGACGGCGGCAGTTCCTCCGGCGACCGGCTCAGCCGCAGTGCCGCCGACGGGTCGTGCTCGCGCGGCCCCGAGACCGACAGCCCGGCGGGTACGTCCGTGGAGAACCCCGCCTCCTCCTCCGAGGCCAGCGGCGGCTGCCGCAACTGTTCCAGCAGCGCCCCGGCCACCCGTACCGGGTCCTCGGCCGCGTCGCCCTCCGGGAGCCGCACCGTGCGGGTCACCGGCAGCAGCTGCGACGCGCACACCAGGTAGACGGAGACCGCCTGGCCGTCGTCGGGTGCGCTCTCCCCGCCGCCCGCCCGTACGACGCACGTCGCCCGCGACGGGGCGCTCCCCGCGTCCACGGGCACCGACGTGCCGCGGATCCCGCACCCGGCGAGCAGCAGGGCGGCGAGACCGAGGGCGGAAGCCTTGGCCGCCCGGCGCGGCGCCCCCGTGCCCGTACGGCCGACGGGGCCGCCGGAAGCGCTACGAGCCGTACTGGCGGTACTGACGGTAGTGGCCGTACCGGCCGTACGAGCCGTGCCCAGCCTCATCGGTCGCCGCCCTTCCCCGAGCCGTCGCCCGGCCCCTCGCCGTCCCTGTCCCCACCCCTGCTGTCCCCACCCCTGCTGTGCCCGTCTTCGCCGGCCGCCGGGTTCGGGGTCGGGGCCGGGCCCGCCGCCCCCTCCTCGCCGTCGTCCTCCGGCGAGAGCCGCGACGCGTCGCGCGGCAGTGTGAGCGTGAACACCGCGCCGCCCCGCGGCGAATTGGCGGCGGAGATCTCGCCGCCGTGGATGTGCGCGTTCTCCAGCGCGATCGACAGGCCCAGACCGCTGCCCTCCGACCGCGGCCGGGACGCGCTCGCCTTGTAGAAGCGGTCGAAGACGTGCGGCAGCACCTCTTCGGGGATGCCCGGCCCGTGGTCGCGCACCTCGATGACCAGGTCGTCGCCCTCGGTCCGGATGGCGACCCGTACCGGGGAGCCGCCGTGCTTGAGGGCGTTGCCGATGAGGTTGGCGAGGATCACGTCGAGGCGGCGCGGGTCGAGCCGCACGATGATGCCGCGCGCCGCGTCCAGCTCCACCGCGTCCAGCCAGGCCCGCGCGTCCACGCAGGCCGTGACCTGGTCCGCGACGTCGACGGAGTCCAGGACCAGGCGGGCGGTGCCCGCGTCGAAGCGGGTGACCTCCATGAGGTTCTCGACGAGGTCGCCGAGGCGCCGGGTCTCGCTCACGACCAGTTCCACGGCGGGTCGGATCATGGGATCGAGGGACTCCGCCTCCTCCTCCAGGACCTCGGTCACGGCGGTGATCGCGGTCAGCGGGGTCCGCAGCTCGTGCGACATGTCGGCGACGAACCGGCGGCTGGCCGCCTCCCGCCCGCTCAGCTCCTCGACCCGCTTCTCCAGCGACTCCGCGGTCTTGTTGAAGGTCCGCGACAGGTCGGCCAGTTCGTCGGTGCCCGAGACCCGCAGCCGGGTGTCGAGCTTGCCCTCGCCGAGCCGCCGGGCCGCGTCGCCGAGCCGCTGTACGGGCCGCAGCACCGTGGAGGCGGCGGCCTGCGCGAGCAGCGCGGAGCCGATCAGCGCGAGGCCGGTGGCGATCCCCAGCGACCAGGCGAGCGAGTTCAGGTCCTGCCGCTCGTTCTCCAGGGACTTGAGCAGATAGCCGGTCGGGCCGCCGCCGATCACCTTCGCGCCGCCCACCAGGTACGGCGTGCCGTCGAGCGTGATCCGCTGCCAGTACAGGTGGTACGGGTACCGGTTGGACTCGGTCACCGGCCGCTGCCGTACGACCGCGGCGCGCAGCGACTTCGGCACGACCTTCAGCGTGAACAGGTCGCGGTTGGAGGGCGCGGCGCAGTCGCGGCCGCCCTGCACGGCGCCGATCAGCAGCACCTCGTACTTCTGGGTGGTGTCCGCCATCCGGTCCGCGGCCTGCTGGAGCTCGGCGCAGGTCGGCGTGGGCGGCAGGGCGGCCGTGTTGTCCTGGAGGGACTTGCGGAAGTCGTCGAGCGCGGCGTCCTGGGTACGGGTGAGGACGGCGTCGCGGTTGAGCCAGTACGCGATGCCGGACGCGGAGACCGCGGCGGCCAGTGCGACGAGCGCGAAGACCAGCATCAGCCGCAGCCGCAGGCTGAGCCAGCGCATGCTGCGCTGCACGAACCTACGGGCGGCGGCCCGACGGCCCCGTACCCGGCCGGACTCCTCCGTCACGAAGGGGTGTCCAACCGGTAGCCGACCCCCCGGACCGTACGGATCAGCGTCGGGGACGACGGCACGTCCTCGACCTTGGCGCGCAGCCGCTGCACGCAGGCGTCCACGAGCCGCGAGTCGCCGAGGTAGTCGTGCTCCCACACCAGCCGCAGCAGCTGCTGGCGGGAGAGCGCCTGGCCGGGCCGGCGGCTCAGCTCCAGCAGCAGCCGCAGCTCGGTCGGGGTGAGCTGGAGATCCTCGCCGTTCTTGGTGACGGTCATGGCGGACCGGTCGATGACCAGCGTCCCGAACGACGCGGAGTCGCTGGACTCGCGCTCGCCGCGGCGCAGCACCGCGCGGATACGGGCGTCCAGCACCCGCCCCTGTACGGGCTTCACCACATAGTCGTCCGCGCCCGACTCCAGGCCCACCACGACGTCGATGTCGTCGTTGCGCGCGGTGAGCAGGATGATCGGCAGCTGATCGGTGCGCCGGATGCGGCGGCACACCTCAAAGCCGTCGATGCCGGGCAGCATCACATCCAGCACGATCAGGTCCGGGCGCTGCTCGCGCAGCAGTTTCAGACCGTCCTCTCCCGTCGCCGCGGTCACCACACGGTGACCCTGGCGTGACAGGGAGAGTTCGAGGGCCGTGCGGATGGCGTCGTCGTCCTCGATCAGCAGCAGGTAGGGCACGTTGGTCATTCTGGCCTACGTCAGGCTGGGAGTTCGACCGTAGAACCGCTCCCATCCCGCACCGCTCCTTGTGGTGCGCGGGTGACGGACGGCGGACGGGCCGGTTCCGTGCGCCCCCGTGCCGGGTGAATTCCCGGTGACCGGACCGCGTGTGACCCTGCCGGGCGGCCTTGTGACGCGCCTGTGACAGACGCCGGACAGCGCGATGAAACTGGCCCGGCATTGTTTTGGCCATCGGACAGAACGACCGTCCGATACACCGACTGACCGAGCTGGCTCCATCGACGGGGGGCGCGACATGAACACACTGCACAGCACCACGACCAGCGCAGTCATTCGCACGCGCCTGCACGACGCCGTACGGAGCCCGGAGAAGTCCGGTGCCGTGAGCGGGCGGGGGTGCGCTCGCGGCACCGGACGCGGACGGCCGCCGTACATGGTGGCCATCGACGCGACCGTGTACGGGGAGGCCGCGGGGGAACCGCGGGGGACCGGGACCGAGCGGGCCGAGCAGGCCGAGACGCCTGCGCGGTCGGACGCCGAAGCGGCGTTCACCGCCTACGTCCAGGAGCGCCGGGCCTCTCTGTACGCGACCGCGTACCACCTGACCGGCGACCGCTTCGAGGCGGAGGACCTGCTCCAGAGCGCGCTGTTCTCCACGTACCGCGCCTGGGACCGGATCACCGACAAGGCGGCGGTCGGCGGCTATCTGCGCCGCACGATGACCAATCTGCACATCAGCGCCTGGCGGCGGCGCAAGCTCAACGAATACCCGACCGAGGAGCTGCCGGAGACGGCGGGCGACCACGACGCGATGCGCGGCACCGAGCTGCGCGCCGTGCTGTGGCAGGCCCTGGCCCGGCTGCCCGAACTACAGCGCACGATGCTCGTGCTCCGCTACTACGAGGGCCGTACGGACCCGGAGATCGCGGAGATACTCGACATCAGCGTCGGCACGGTCAAGAGCAGCATCTGGCGCTCGCTGCGCCGGATGCGCGACGACGAGGCGCTGAGCCTCGGCCGTGACGAGGAAGAAGCCTTCGGCGAGCTGGTGGCCTGAGGAGAAGGAAAGAGGGGGAGAAGCGGGGACCGGAGGGGGAACGGGGGCTCCGGGAAAGTACGGGGGAATGCCGCGGGTGTCGGGGGACGCTCGTACAGTCCGTACGGCCCGTACAGCAGGACCGACGGGGGAATCGGGGGAAACAGGAGCGGGGCCGGACAGCCGGGGGGTCTGTCCGGC
>NZ_JBHVHQ010000273.1:0-9567 GCF_042800135.1 Streptomyces sp. NPDC057654
CGGGGCCTGGTCCGCGTCGGTGGCCAGCAGCCCGATGTCGGCGACCAGCCCGGCCAGGAACGCCAGCGCGATGCCCTGCCGCGCGGGCCACATGCCGTTGAGCCGGAACCAGCCCGCCGCCGTGACCGCCTGGAGCAGCACCACGGGGACCGCGAGCACCGCCTGCGGCAGCGGCGCGGCCACGGCGAGCAGGACGGCGAGCACCGCGGTGATCGCGGCGGGCTGGAGCCCCGGCGCGAGGATCTGCGGCCGGCCCTCGGCGCGCGCCTTCTCCGCGGCGGTCATCGGGGCCTGCGGCTCCTGGACGGGCTCAGCCGTCTGTGTCTGTCGGGGCTGCTGGGCCTGCTGGGCCTGCTGGGCCTGCTGAGGCTGCGGCATGGGTACGTCCCGGCCGCCGTCCATCGGGGCGTACCCGGCGGGGGCGTGCGTCGCCGAGGACTGGTCGCCGTGCCACGCGGCCTGGCCGACCGGCGCTTCCTGGTACTGGCCGGCCCCGGTCCCGTACGCGCCGTACTGCGGCTGCCCTTGTGCCTGCGGCTGCGGCTGCTCGGGCGGCAGCGGTCCCGGCTGCCCGCCGTCCTGCGGAGCCGCGATGGTCTGCCACGTCCGCGTGTCCCAGGTCGGGCCCGCCCAGGTCTGAGTGGGCTGCTCCTGGTAGCCGTCCTGGTGCGCGGGGTAGTACGGCTGCTGTTGCTGCTGCTCCGGCTGTGCCTGCGCGGGCCACGCCCCGGGGTCCTGCGGCGCCGCGTAGGGGTCGTGCTGCCCGTAAGGCTGCTGCTGCGGATACGGCTCGTGGGGGCGGTTCGGGTCGTACGGGTCGTGCGGTGCGTACGGGTCATGTGGCTGGTTGCTCATGGTGCGGGCTTCACCCTCCTGCGAAGGGCGGGAGCACCTCGACCGTGCCGCCCTCGGCCAATTGGACCGTCGTGTGGTCGCGCGTGCCGACGGGGTCCCCGTCCACCAGGAACGAGCAGCGCAGCAGCACCCGCGCGAACTCCGGCCGCTCCGTATGGAGCCGCCGGGCCGCGTCCAGGGCCTCCGCGAGCGTCGCCGCCGCGTACGGCTCCTCCGCGGCGCCGGCGGCGGCCTTCGCCGCTGCCCAGTACCGGATGGTGCCGGCCGGTGCTGTCTGTGTCGTCGCCACGGCGACCCCTTTCCGTCAAGTGCCGCTCCCCATGATGACGGGTAGCGGCGGCGGCTCGGTCAGGGCGTGGGAACAGGGCAGGGAAAGCGCAGGGAAAAGGACGGGTCGGAATGGCCTTGTCTCGCATAGGGTTCCGATGTGTTGGTACGACTTCTGCGGGCGTATCTGAGGCCCTACTCCAAACCGATCGCGTTGATCGTTGCGCTGCAACTCGTGCAGACGCTCGCCACGCTGTATCTCCCGACCCTCAATGCCGACATCATCGACGACGGAGTCGTGAAGGGCGACACAGGCTACATCTTCTCCACCGGCGGCTGGATGATCGCCGTCACCGTGCTCCAGATCGTCTGCGCGATCGGGGCCGTCTACTTCGGCGCCCGTACGGCCATGGCCGTCGGCCGCGATCTGCGCGGCGCCATCTTCGACCGGGTCCAGTCGTTCTCGGCCCGCGAGGTCGGCGACTTCGGCGCGCCGTCCCTGATCACCCGCACCACCAATGACGTCCAGCAGGTTCAGATGCTGACCCTGATGACGTTCACGCTGATGGTCTCCGCGCCGATCATGTGCGTCGGCGGCATCGCCATGGCGCTCAACCAGGACGTGCCGCTCTCCGCGCTGCTGCTGGTCATCGTGCCCGTACTCGGCATCGTCGTGACGTTGATCGTGCGCAGGATGCGGCCGATCTTCCGCGGCGTGCAGGAGCGCATCGACATCGTCAACCGGGTGCTGCGCGAGCAGATCACCGGCATCCGCGTCATCCGCGCCTTCGTCCGCGACACCCATGAGCGCAAGCGCTTCACGGGCGCCAACGCCGAGCTGATGGACGTCTCGGTGCGGGCCGGCCGGCTGATGTCCCTGATGTTCCCGACCGTGATGCTGGTCGTGAACCTGTCGTCCATCGCCGTCCTGTGGTTCGGCGGCCACCGCATCGACAGCGGGGGCATGCAGGTCGGCGCGCTGACCGCGTTCCTCACCTATCTGATGCAGATCCTGATGTCCGTGATGATGGCCACCTTCATGTTCATGATGGTGCCGCGCGCGGAGGTGTGCGCCGAGCGCATCCAGGAGGTCCTGACCACCGACTCCAGCGTCGTGCCGCCGACCGCGCCGGTCACGGAGCTGCGCCGGAACGGCCATCTGGAGCTGCGGGGCGTGGAGTTCCGCTTCCCGGGCGCGGAGGAGCCGGTGCTGCGGAACATCGACCTCGTGGCGCGGCCGGGGGAGATGACGGCGGTCATCGGGTCGACGGGCAGCGGCAAGTCGACGCTGCTGAACCTGGTGCCGCGGCTGATCGACGCGACGGACGGCGCGGTGCTGGTCGACGGCGTGGACGTACGCGACCTGGACCCCGTGACGATGGCGGAGGTGATCGGCCTCGTACCGCAGAAGCCGTATCTCTTCTCCGGGACGGTCGCCTCGAACCTGCGGTACGGCAAGCCCGACGCGAGCGACGACGAGCTGTGGCAGGCGCTGGAGACGGCGCAGGCCCGGGATTTCGTGGAGCAGATGGAGGAGGGGCTGAACGCGCCGATCGCGCAGGGCGGCTCCAATGTCTCCGGCGGGCAGCGCCAGCGCCTGGCCATCGCCCGCGCCCTGGTGCGGCGGCCGGAGATCTATCTCTTCGACGACTCGTTCTCGGCGCTGGACTACGCGACGGACGCCCGGCTGCGGGCGGCGCTGGCCAGGGACACGGAGCGGGCGACGGTCGTCATCGTCGCGCAGCGCGTGTCCACGATCCGCGACGCCGACCGCATCGTCGTCCTCGACGAGGGCCGCGTCGTGGGCACCGGCACCCACACGGAGCTGATGGCCGACAACGACACATACCGGGAGATCGTGCTCTCCCAGCTCACCGAGCAGGAGGCGGCGTGAGTACCCCGGAAAGGCCGGAGAAACCGGACAGCCCGCAGGAGCCGGAGAAACCGGAGCAGACGGAGCCGACGGAGCAGACGGAGCAGGAGGAGGACGGGCCGCGCCGGGGGCCGGCGCCCGCGGCCGGTCCCGCGCGCTTCATGGGCGGGCAGCCCACCGAGCGCTCCATGGACTTCCGCGGCTCCAGCCGCCGGCTGCTGGCCTCCCTGCGCCCCGAGCGCGCGATCATCACGGTCGCGCTGCTGCTGGGCCTGGTGAGCGTCGCGCTGTCCGTACTGGGCCCGAAGATCCTCGGCAAGGCCACCGACCTGATCTTCGCGGGCGTGATCGGCCGGCAGATGCCGGACGGCGCGACCAAGGCGGAGGCGGTCGAGCGGGTCCGGCAGCAGGGCAACGGCACCGTCGCCGACATGCTGAACTCGATGGACTTCACGCCCGGCCAGGGCATCGACTTCGACGCCGTCGGACAGGTGCTGCTGTGGGTGCTGCTGATCTACGTCGGCGCGGCCGTCTTCGGCTTCATCCAGGCGCGGATCGCCACCACCGTCGTCCAGCGGGCCGTCTTCCGGCTGCGTGAGGACGTCGAGCAGAAGCTCGCCAAGCTGCCGCTGAGCTACTTCGACAAGCAGGCGCGCGGCGAGGTCCTCTCCCGTGCCACGAACGACATCGACAACATCCAGACGACCCTCCAGCAGACGCTCAGCCAGATCGCGGCCTCGCTGCTGACCATCGTCGGCGTGCTCGCCATGATGTTCTGGATCTCCTGGCTGCTGGCGCTGGTCGCGCTGGTCACCGTGCCGCTGTCGATCGTCGTCGCGACGCGGGTCGGCAAGCGCGCGCAGCCGCAGTTCGTCGCGCAGTGGAAGTCGACGGGCAAGCTCAACGCCCATATCGAGGAGATGTACACCGGCCACTCGCTGGTGAAGGTCTTCGGCCGGCAGAAGGAGTCCGCGCAGACGTTCCGCGAGGAGAACGAGGCGCTGTACGCGGCCAGCTTCAAGGCGCAGTTCATCTCGGGCATCATCCAGCCCGCGATGATGTTCATCGGCAACCTCAACTACGTGCTGGTGGCGGTCGTCGGGGGGCTGCGCGTCGCCAGCGGCTCGCTGTCGATCGGCGACGTGCAGGCGTTCGTGCAGTACTCGCGCCAGTTCAGCCAGCCGCTGACGCAGGTCGCCTCGATGGCCAACCTGGTGCAGTCCGGCGTGGCCTCCGCCGAGCGGGTCTTCGAACTCCTCGACGCCGAGGAGCAGTCCCCGGACGCCGCCGAGCCGTTGCGCCCGGAGCACGTGCGCGGGCAGGTCGCGTTCGAGGACGTCTCCTTCCGGTACGAGAAGGACCGCCCGCTCATCGACGGCCTCTCGCTCACGGTCAGCCCCGGCCAGACCGTCGCCATCGTCGGCCCGACCGGCGCCGGCAAGACGACCATGGTCAATCTGCTGATGCGGTTCTACGAGGTGAACGGCGGCCGCATCACGCTGGACGGTGTGAACATCGCCGAGATGTCCCGCGAGGAGCTGCGCTCCAACATCGGCATGGTGCTCCAGGACACCTGGCTGTTCGGCGGCACGATCGCGGAGAACATCGCGTACGGGGCCGAGTCCGCCTCCATGGACAAGATCGTGGAGGCGGCGAAGGCCACGCACGTCGACCGGTTCGTACGGACGCTGCCGGACGGCTACGACACGGTGATCGACGAGGAGGGCTCGAACGTCAGCGTCGGCGAGAAGCAGCTCATCACCATCGCGCGGGCGTTCCTGGCCGAGCCGGCGATCCTCGTCCTCGACGAGGCGACCAGCTCGGTCGACACCCGCACGGAGGTGCTGATCCAGCACGCCATGGCCCAACTGCGGTCGGGGCGTACGAGCTTCGTCATCGCCCACCGCCTGTCCACCATCCGCGACGCCGACCTCATCCTCGTGATGGAGTCCGGCAACATCGTGGAACAGGGCACGCACGACTCGCTGCTGGCGGCGGACGGCGCGTACGCCCGGCTGTACACGGCCCAGTTCGCGGAGCCGGTCGTGGAGATCGAGGCGGGCTGAGCGCGGGTCCGCGCCGAGGGTGGGGGGGGGCCGGTTCATTCCGGCCTCCCCCACCTTTATGTCTGCCTTTATGTCCGAAGCGGCGGCGACATGTCCGAAGCGGCGGCGACGGGCCCGTGTCCGGAGGATGAAGCGCCGCGGAGGTTTGCGTTCGCGTATTACGGATCTGGTCTGAACCTATTGACGCGTGCTCGCCATGATCGGTAGATTCTCCAGCATCACGAACGCCACGGCGGACAAGAATCCGCATAGCGCGGCTCGCTCGCACCTGAAGAATTCAGCACACCGGATCACGGGGGTTTCAGTGTCGCAGATTCACAGCAAGGTATTGGAAAGAGCCGTTTCCGCCGTTCGTCTCTGTAGCGACTGACGCCGCTGTGCCGCAGCGCGCCCGCGCCTGCCGCGCCGCCCTGCGCCGATCGTCTCGTCGCATCACCTGAACCACCCGAACCACCGGAGCACGGCTTCCGGTAGGCCACTCCGCCATCCCCGGGCGCTGCGCCCGCGGGTGTGAATCTGTGTGCTCGCACTTTCCCGTCAGCGTCGACGTCAGGAAAGTCATCCAGTCGCGGGCAGTCTCCGAAGGAATGCACGCACGGTCGCCGCACGCCTGCCGGCCGGGCAATTCCTCGGCATTTCCCTGTGCCGAATTCGGCCTGCCCTGCGGAATATCCGCCGCGCCCTCGTGTGCGCTATTTCCCGCATGTCATCGGTAAATCCCTGAACGTTACATCGGCTCCATCGGGTTCACGTTAGACGAAAGGGTCCTCATGACAGTGAACGCTGACCTCACGCTGGCCCAGAAGTTCGATATGGACGGTTTTGTCGCCACCGGTCGCCTGCTCTCCGCGCCGGAGGTCGACACCTACCGGGACATCTACGACCGCTTCCTGGCCGGCGAGATCGAGAGCGGCGACAAGCGCTCCGACCTCGGATCCCACGTGCCGCGCCGGGACGGGGTGCGGGAGAACATCACCCAGATCATGTGGCCGTGCGCCCTCTACAAGCCGCTCCTGGACATGCCGCTGCACGCCCGGGGCCTGGCGGTCGCCAAGGCGCTGATCGGGGACGACGCCGTACTCGACTTCGACATGCTGATCCACAAGGCCCCGCGTACCCACGTGCCGACGCCGTGGCACCAGGACGCGGCCTACTGGATCGACCTGCCCGACAAGCGGGCCGTGTCGATCTGGGTCGCGCTGGACGACACCGAACTCGACAACGGCTGCATGTGGTACGTCCAGGGCTCCCATCGAGAGCCGCTGCGCACGCACTACCCGACCAGCGACGGCAAGAACATCATGTGCGACTGCTCCGAGGACGAGACCGGCGCGACCGCCGTACCGGTCTCGGCCGGCGAGGGCATCGCCCACTCGGGCACCACGCTGCACTACTCCCGCGGCAACGCCACGGACGCCGTCCGCCGCGCCTACATCCTCAACTTCCGGCCCGCCGAGATGCTCCGGCTCGAACGGGAGCGGGGCTACGACGTGGGCCTGACGGACAACACCCGGCTGGTGCGCAATTCCGCCGCGGGCGAGGCCGCCGGTGAGGCCGTCAGTGAAGCCGTCGGCGAGTCCGCCAGTGTGGCCGCGGGTGAGCAAGACGGCGGTGGCCGGCGGTGAATCCACCCGATCCGCACCTGTCCGGCATCATCGTGGTGAACGAGCGCTATTTCCCCGACGACGAGCAGGTGCCGGCGCACGTCGGCGCGACCTCCTTCGCCCGCTCCGTCCTGCGCTGCCTCCAGCGGGCCGACCTCTCCGCCGGAGCCATTCTCTACAAGCGGGACGAGGAACTCGACGAGCCCTGGGTGCATTTGGAGCGCCGGTCCGGCGTCCTGTGCGCGATACTCCGGTTCCATTTCGACATGCGCGACAGCGCGGTGGCCGCCGCCATCGCCGAGGCCGCCCACCGTCTGCTGGCCGAACAGGACATCGACGGCCCGGCGATGCTCTATTACCAGACGGACGCATTGCTGGGCTTCCACCCCGAGGAATTCGCGTGCTGCGTGACCCATCACGGGCCGTTCGTCTACGACTTCATCGGGTCTTTCCCGGCGGTCGCCACCGGCTGGGCCTTCGGGGACGCCGACAAAGCGCTGCACCTGCTCAAATACCAGGAACTGGGCCTGGACAAGGTGCGCGCCAGCGACCGCATGTTCGTGCTGCAACACTCGCATCTGCAACGCCGCCACCTGGTCAGCCGGGGCGTCGACGAGCGGCGCATCCTCGCCGTGCGCCCGCCCATCCCGCTACTCGACACGACCGAGTTCCTGGCCGACGGTGAACTCCGGGACTTCGTCGACGACGCCGAACTGCTCGTGTTCACCGCCGTCGCGCGCCTCGACTACTTCAAGAACATCGAGCTGCTCGTCGACGCCGGGATACGGGCGCGCAGCCGCGGCATTCCGGTGCGCATCCTGGTCGTCGGCGACGACCGCGACGACGGCGCCGCGCGGGAGCGGCTGCGGGCGCGCGTACCGGCGGAGCACCGCGCGGACTTCCTGGCCGCCGGGCGGCTCTCCAAGCCTCAACTCCACGCGCTGTTCCGCCGGGTGAAGACGAACGGCGTGTTCGTCTGCCCCTCGCGCTACGAGACGCTGGGCATCACCCCGCTGGAGGCCGCGCTCTCCGGCGTGTGCACTCTGATGACCGACGCGGACACGGTCGAGGCGCGCAGGTTCTTCCCCGCCGACCACCGGTTCGCGCCCACCAGGGACGGCCTGGCCGACGCGATCGAGCGGATGTACACCAGCCACCTGGGCATCGAGCAGCTCGGCAAGGAGCTCCAGGGCAGCATCTCGGCCGAGGTCTCCGAGGAGAACTTCGAACGCGACGCGCTCAGCGCCTGGGGACACTTCTCGCGCGCGGCGCGGCGGCTGACCGTACGGCCTGTGGCGGATCCGGTGCCCTGAAGGCCGCCGCGGACCGGGGCGGCCGGCCCGGCGCGACGGCCTCTGTCGGGCGGCGGCAGATCAGGTCAGCTCGGATCAGCTCGGCTCGAACCAATCCGTCATGGCCCGGTACTCCGAGGCCGGCCCGTCGTCCGGGGCGGTCCAGATGCCCGTGGCGTTGGACTGCTCCCACTGGGCGTGCCGGGTGTTCACCGCGGACACGAAGTCCGCTGCCAGCCGGGCGGCTTCGTACAGGTCCTGGTCGGTGCTCTGCCCGCTGGCGCCGACGATCTGGCCGCGCACCTGCGCCGAGTGCCCGTACCGGAAACCGCCCGCGCCGAGCAGATGGGGATCCACATGGACGGCCTCGCCGTTGTTGCGGCCCAGCCGCCGGTGGGCGCCGGCCTTCGCGGCGGCGTTCGGCAGGAAGGCGTGGCCGCCGTCCCCGACGGTGACCACCCCGAGGACCGCCTCCTCATTGGGGGTCCAGGGGCCCGCGGTGGCGTCCATCAGGACGAAGCCCATCGCGGCCCGCGGGTATCTGCCGCGCGGCGCGTCCGCGTCGTCCGCGGTGTGCTGGCGCTGGATGCTCGCGGCCCGGAGCAGCCCGACCTCCAGCAGTACGGCGTCGAGCCCGGCGTCGTCGAGAACGTAGCTGTACGGGTTGTGACGGTGCGCCACCTGGACCTTCAGTCCGTCGGGCGAGACGGCCGCTGCGCCGGTCATACCAACCTCCAAGAAGGGGTGCGGGGTTGAAACCGCACTGATGCGATCACGGGCGGCCGACGACCGCCTATGACCGGGATCACTTCACGAAGCAAGAGCAGGGATCAAGAGCAGGGATCAGGAAGGGAAACGACATGACACGTATGACCGAGGGCGTCGTGGCGAAGGTCGCGGAGCGGCTCGCCGACCACGCGGCCCTCTCCGTCGACCAGGGCGCCCGCGACATCAGCGCCACGTCCTGGGAGCTCAGCGAGCCGTACGTCGTCGAGGCCGTCAAGCGGCTGGAGCGGCTCGTGGCCGACGACGCGGTGGCGACGGCGGCGTACGCGCGGCTGCGGAGCGTACCGGCGATCCCCGCCGCGCACGCCGGGCTGACCGACGCGCTCGCCGCGCTGCTCGGCCCCCGCCCCGAGGACACCGCCGAACTCGGCGCCTGGCTGGACGAGACCGAGCAGCGCACCGACATGGGCTACCACGTCGGCGCCGCGTACACGCCCGACGCCGCGCCCGCGCCGCTGGTCAAGGTCCGTGAGTGGGCGGACGCCCGTACCGGCGGCCGTCCGGCGCCCGGCGGGCACGAACTGCTGGTGGTGGTGCCGTTCCGGGACGGCGACGCGGGCCACCGGATGCGCAATCTGCTCTCGTGCCTGCTGGCCCTCGGCGACCAGACGCTGAGCGCCGACCGGTACGCGGTGACCGTGGTCGAGGCCGACGACCGGCCGCGCTGGCGGGACGTGATCGCCCCGCACGCCAACCACTACGTGCACGCCCCCACCAGCGGATTGTTCAACAAGTCCTGGACGATGAACGTGGGAGTGACCAACACCCCCGGCCGGCCCGGCCACGTCTGCATGCTCGACGCGGACGTCCTGCTGGACCGGGAC
>NZ_JBHVHQ010000274.1:0-9556 GCF_042800135.1 Streptomyces sp. NPDC057654
GGACCAAGGCGAGCGCGAGCGGCGCCCGTATGCCCTTGGTGCGCGCGCCGAGGATCGAGCGCACGGCGGCGGCCGGCGGCATGGGCAGACCGCGCCGCCGCTACGGGCGGCCAGCCGGCTCATTTCCCGGCTCGGGTGTCAGTGCCATACGGATCGTCAACTCGCTGTCGCGCATAGGCATCAGGCGAAGCGTCAGTCGATCCTCCCGGAACTTCCGCCGCCAGCCGCTTCAGCAGTTCCGCCGCCTCCGTCAGCGTCCGCTGCTCGGCGGGGGTGAGCCGGTCCGCGATGGCCCCGGCCAGCCAGCTCTGCTTGGACTGCCGCAGGGACGTGAGCGTACGCCGCCCCTCGGCAGTGACGGAGAAGACGACCTGCCGGCCGTCGGTGGGGTGCGGGGTGCGCTCCAGCAGCCCCTGCTCCTCCAGATGGCTCAGCGTCAGCCGCATCGACTGCGGCCGTACCAGTTCGGCGCGGGCCAGCGCCGCCGTGGTGGCGGCCCCGTCAGCCGCGATCCGGCTCAGCGCCGAACGCTGGGTGGGCGTGAGCTCCCCCTGCGGGGAGGCCGCCCGCAGCCGCCGCGACAGCTGACCGACGACGGCCGTGAGGTCGGCGGCGGTGCGTGCCTGCGTCGGATCGGGTTCTTGATCGGGCATGGCCCCACCGTAAGAGTTCAACAGGAAAACTTGCAAGTTTGCCTGTTGTTTTCGCGGGGGCGGGGGTGTGCTTGGCTGGCCGCCATGAGTGACGCACTCGGCGTTGGCCGACCGGACAAGATCGCTTACATGACACAGGTCGCCGCTCTCGCGGTCGGCCGTTCCTACAAGGAGACCCTGCTCGAAGCCCTCGACCTGCGGCCGGGGCAGACCGCCCTGGATGTGGGGTGCGGACCCGGCACGGACCTCGGGGGACTGGCCGCCGGCGTCGACGAGTCCGGCCGCGTCATCGGGGTCGACCAGGACCCGGCGATGCTCGCGGAGGCCACGAGCCGGATGGCCGACCGCCCCTGGGTCGAACTGCGCGACGGTGACGCGCACGCCCTGCCGGTGGCCGACGGCAGCGTCGACCGGGCGCACGTCGACCGCGTCCTGATGCATGTGGCGGACCCCGGCAAGGTGCTCGCCGAACTGCGCCGCGTCGCCCGGCCGGGCTGCGTGATCGGGCTGGCCGAACCCGACTGGGACACCCTCGTCGTCGACTCGGACGACCTCGAAACCGCCCGCGCCTTCACGCGCTACACGACCGAAGTGGCCGTACGCAACGCCACGATCGGCCGACAGTTGCCGCGCCTGGCCGAATCGGCCGGGTTCGCCGTCGACGCCGTCACGGCGACCACGCCGGTCTTCCGCGATGCCGCACTCGCCGACAAGGTCCTCGGCCTGGGCCGCAACACCCGGCGCGCCATCGACGCCGGATACATGGACGAGAGCCGGGGCCGGGCCTGGTTCGCGTCGCTGTCCGAGGGGCCCTTCCTGGCGTCCTCCACCCTGTTCACCGTCGTGGCCCGCGCCTGAGGGGCGAGGCCCGCTCCTGAGTTCTGAAGGGTCCCGCACGCGCACGCCGTCCCGCGGTTCTGCCGTCCCGCGAGGGTCTGCCGTCCCGACCGAGACCGCCGGGACGCGGATCGCCGGGACGCGGACCGGCGGGACCCTTGCCACACCCCGTGCCGGGTCATACGGTCACATCCTCACGTAGATCGACTTGATCGACGCGTGTTCAGCCTGGTTGACGCCCTGGCAAAGGAGCAATTCATGGCCAAAATCGTCCGCGCCGCACTCGTCCAGGCCACCTGGACCGGTGACACCGACTCGATGATCGCCAAGCACGAGGAACACGCTCGCGCGGCGGCCGACCAAGGCGCTCAGGTGATCGGGTTCCAGGAAGTCTTCAACGCACCGTACTTCTGTCAGGTCCAGGACAACGAGCACTACCGCTGGGCCGAACCGGTGCCCGACGGACCGACCGTGCGCCGCATGCGGGATCTCGCCCGCGAGACCGGCATGGTGATCGTCGTGCCCGTATACGAAGTGGACCAGCCCGGCTTCTACTACAACACCGCAGCCGTCATCGACGCCGACGGCAGCTACCTCGGCAAGTACCGCAAGCACCACATTCCGCAGGTCAAGGGATTCTGGGAGAAGTTCTACTTCCGCCCCGGCAACGCCGGCTGGCCCGTCTTCGACACCGCCGTCGGCAAGGTCGGCGTCTACATCTGCTACGACCGCCACTTCCCCGAGGGCTGGCGCGCCCTCGGCCTCGGCGGCGCGCAGATCGTCTACAACCCCTCCGCCACCTCGCGCGGCCTCTCCGCCTACCTGTGGCAACTGGAGCAGCCCGCGGCGGCCGTCGCCAACGAGTACTTCGTCGCCGCGATCAACCGCGTCGGCACCGAGGAGTACGGCGACAACGACTTCTACGGCACCTCCTACTTCGTCGACCCCCTCGGCCAGTTCGTCGGCGAGAAGGCCAGCGACACCAAGGAGGAACTCGTCGTACGCGACCTCGATCTCGACCTCATCGACGAGGTCCGCCAGCAGTGGGCCTTCTACCGGGACCGCAGGCCCGACGCCTACGACGGCCTGGTACAGCCATGAGCACCCCGGCCTCCCTGTACGCCCGCCACCAGGCGGTCATGCCGGACTGGCTCTCGCTCTACTACGAGCGGCCGCTGGAGCTCACGCACGGCGAGGGCCGGCACGTCTGGGACGCCGAAGGCAACCGCTACCTCGACTTCTTCGGCGGCATCCTCACCACCATGACCGCCCACGCCCTCCCCGAGGTCACCAAGGCCGTCGGCGACCAGGCCGCCCGCATCCTGCACACCTCCACCCTCTACCTCGACCGCCCGATGATCGACCTCGCGGAGCGGATCGCCCAGCTCTCCGGCATCCCGGACGCCCGCGTCTTCTTCACCACCTCCGGCACCGAGGCCAACGACGCGGCCCTGCTGCTCGCCACCTCCTACCGCCGCTCCAACCAGATCCTGGCGCTGCGCAACAGCTACCACGGCCGTTCCTTCGCCTCCATCGGCATCACCGGGAACTCCAACTGGTCGCCCACCAGCCTCTCGCCGCTCCAGACGCTGTACGTGCACGGCGGCATCCGCACCGACGGCCCGTTCGCGCACCTGTCGGACGCCGAGTTCACCGCGGCCTGCGTGGCGGACCTGAAGGACATGCTCAGCCAGACGCACGGCAACGTCGCCGCCCTCATCGCCGAACCGGTCCAGGGCGTCGGCGGGTTCACCAACCCGCCCGACGGGCTCCTCGCCGCCTTCCGCGACGTCCTCGACGCGCACGGCATCCTGTGGATCTCGGACGAGGTGCAGACCGGCTGGGGCCGCACCGGCGAACACTTCTGGGGCTGGCAGGCGCACGGCCGATCGGGCCCGCCCGACCTCCTCACCTTCGCCAAGGGCATCGGCAACGGCATGTCGATCGGCGGCGTCGTCGCCCGCGCGGACGTCATGAACTGCCTCGACGCCAACTCCATCTCCACCTTCGGCGGCTCACCCGTCACCATGGCCGCCGGCCTCGCCAACCTCACCTACCTCCTGGAACACGACCTCCAGGGCAACGCCCGCCGCGTCGGCGGCCTCCTCATCGAGCGGCTGCGCGCCGTCGCCGCCGGACTCCCGGTCGTACGGGAAGTACGCGGCAGGGGCCTGATGATCGGCGTGGAACTGATCAACGGCGACGGCACCCCCTCGCCCCGCGCCGCGACCGTCGCCCTGGAACGCGCCAGGGAGAACGGCCTGCTCGTCGGCAAGGGCGGCCGCGACGGCAACGTCCTGCGCATCGCGCCCCCGCTCTCGCTGTCCGTCGCGGAGGCCGAGGAGGGGGCAGAGCACCTCGAAGACGCGCTGCGCGCCGCACAGTCCGCCACCACAGCACCCGGAGACATCATCGGAGACAGCAGAGGAATCGGGGGAGAGGAACAGCCATGACCCGCACACTCATCAGGGGCGGCCTGGTCGTCACCGCCGCCGAGGAGACCCACGCCGACGTCCTGATCGAGGACGAGAAGATCGTCGCGCTCGCCGCCTCGGACAGCGCGTACGCCGCCGGCTGGACCGCCGACCGGGCGATCGACGCCACCGGGAAGTACGTGATCCCCGGCGGGATCGACGCCCACACGCACATGGACTTCCCCTTCGGCGGCACCTTCTCGGCCGACTCCTTCGAGACCGGGACCCGCGCCGCCGCCTGGGGCGGCACCACCACGATCGTCGACTTCGCGGTCCAGACGCGCGGGCAGGCGCTGCGCGAGGGGCTCGACCTCTGGCACGCCAAGTCCGACGCCCAGTGCGCCGTCGACTACGCCTTCCACATGATCCTCTCCGATGTGAACGAGTCCACGCTCAAGGAGATGGACCTGCTGGTGGGGGAGGGGGTCACCTCCTTCAAGGGTTTCGTTGGCTCGTGTGACCAGAAAATTTCACGGGGCGTAGGCCCCCGACCTGCGGGGAGGGTCCGTCCGAGGCTGTCAGCGGTAGGCCGTGCTTGTTGCGGGGGTGGCGTGAGCCGTCGCAGGGCGGGGCGGTGGCGCGCTCACCGTCCCTGCTCGTTCTCAAGCCATTCGGCACGGGCGCGATGTGAGTTGTCGGGCGGCCTTGCTCGCCGTCAGACGCGACGTGAAGGGACTTATCAGGAATGACTCGGACTCTCATTGCCGGCGGCCTGGTGGTCACTGCCGCTGAGGAGATGCAGGCGGACGTGCTGATCGAGGACGGCCGCATTGCAGCGCTGGCGACACCAGGCAGCCAGCGGTGGACTGCCGATCGCGTTATCGATGCTTCGCGTAAGTACGTTATCCCCGGTGGGATCGATGCGCATACGCATATGGAGATGCCGTTCGGCGGCACATTCGCGTCGGACACATTTGCGACCGGCACGGAGGCGGCGGCGTGGGGAGGTACAACCACGATCATTGATTTCGCGATGCAGTCGAAGGGCGGGTCTCTGCGGTCGGGGTTGGACGCTTGGCATGCCAAAGCCGATGGCAAGTGCGCGATCGATTACGCGTTTCACATGATCGTGTCCGACGTAAACGAGTCGACGCTCAAAGAAATGGACGGACTTGTCGGCGAAGGCGTGAGTTCGTTCAAACTGTTTATGGCGTATCCGGGCGTCTTCTACTCCGACGACGGGCAGATCCTGCGCGCGATGCAGCGCTCGGCCGGCAACGGCGGGCTGATCATGATGCACGCGGAGAACGGCATCGCCATCGACGTCCTCGTGCAGCAGGCACTGGAGCGAGGTGAGACCGACCCGCGATATCACGGCGAGGTCAGGAAGGCGCTGCTGGAGTCGGAGGCGACCCACCGCGCGATCAAGCTGGCCCAAGTCGCTGGGGCGCCGCTGTATGTCGTGCACGTGTCGGCGCAAGAAGCTCTCGCTGAGTTGGCACGGGCTCGTCATGAGGGTATGCCGGTGTTCGGCGAGACGTGTCCGCAGTACCTCTTCCTGTCCACGGACAACCTCGCCGAGCCGGACTTCGAGGGTGCGAAGTACGTGTGCAGCACGCCGCTGCGGCCCCGTGAGCACCAGGAGGCGCTGTGGCGGGGGCTGCGCGGGGATGATCTCCAGGTGGTGTCCACGGACCACTGCCCGTTCTGCTTCACGGGCCAGAAGGACCTGGGGCGTGGTGACTTCTCGAAGATCCCCAACGGGATGCCGGGCGTGGAGAACCGGATGGACCTCCTCCACCAGGCCGTCGTGGACGGGCACATCTCGCGCCGCCGCTGGATCGACATCGCCTGCGCGGCCCCGGCGCGGATGTTCGGCCTGTACCCGAAGAAGGGCACCATCGCGCCCGGCGCGGACGCCGACATCGTCATCTACGACCCGCAGGCCGAGCAGACCATTTCCGCTGAGACGCACCACATGAACGTCGACTACTCGGCGTACGAGGGGAAAAGGATCACCGGCCGGGTCGAGACCGTGCTCTCGCGCGGTACGGCCGTACTCGACCAGCGGCAGTTCACCGGGCGCGCCGGCCACGGCCGCTACGTGCCGCGCGGCACCTGTCAGTACCTGAGCTAGGAGGCGTGGACATGGACTTCGGACTCGTCCTTCAGACCGACCCGCCCGCCACCGCCGTCGTCGATCTGATGCGGCACGCGGAGCAGCGCGGCTTCACCTACGGCTGGACGTTCGACTCGGCCGTGCTGTGGCAGGAGCCGTTCGTCATCTACAGCCGCATCCTGGACCACACCGAGCGGCTCATCATCGGCCCCATGGTCACCAACCCCTCCACCCGCACCCCGGAGGTGACCGCCTCCACCTTCGCCACCCTCAACGACATGTACGGCAACCGCACCGTCTGCGGCATCGGCCGCGGCGACTCCGCGATGCGCGTGGCGGGCCGCAAGCCCAACACCCTCGCCACGCTCAGCGAATCCATGCACGTCATCCGCGAATTGGCGGAGGGCCGCGAGATATCGGTGGACGGCACGGCGCTGCGCTTCCCCTGGGTGCGCGACGGCAAGCTCCCGGTGTGGATGGCCGCGTACGGCCCGAAGGCCCTGGCCCTGGCAGGCCGCGAGGCCGACGGCTTCATCCTCCAACTCGCCGACCCGTACCTCACCGAGTGGATGATCAAGGCGGTACGCGACGCGGCGGCGGAGGCCGGCCGTGACCCCGCGGACGTCAAGATCTGCGTCGCCGCCCCGGCGTACGTCGGCGACGACCTCGCCCACGCGCGGGAGCAGTGCCGCTGGTTCGGCGGCATGGTCGGCAACCACGTCGCCGACCTCGTCACCCGCTACGGCGAGCACTCCGACATGGTCCCCGAGGCCCTGACCGCCTACATCAAGGCCCGCGAGGGCTACGACTACGCCCACCACGGCCGCACCGGCAACCCCGACACCGCCTTCGTCCCCGACGAGATCGTGGATCGGTTCTGCCTGCTCGGACCGGTGGAGGCACACCAGGAGAAGCTGCGCGCGCTACGAGACCTGGGCGTCGACCAGTTCGCGCTGTACGCGATGCACGACGCCAAGGAGACGACGATCGACGCGTACGGGGAGCGCGTCATTCCCGAACTGGGCTGACCGATGCGCCGGAATCCGCCCGCATCTCGGCAGCCCTCACTTGCCCAGGTCTTTCTCCGTGAAGAGGAAGATGCCTCCGACAATGAGGGCTGCCCCGATGAACTGCCAGACGTTCAGGGCCTCGCGGAGAAAGACGACCGCGGTGGCCACACCGAACACCGGAATGACGTTGAGGATGATTCCGGCCGTGCTCACCGAGACTCGTGTGAGAGCGCGGTTGTAGAGCAAGAAGGCGATGCCCAGACCGAGCCCACAGACCAGGACCACCGTCAGCCAGTGGCCGGGGTGGACGGACGCGGTCAGAAGACCGTCGCCCATGCTCCAATGCCAGACCAGCAGGGGCATGGTGAACAACAGGCCGAAGAGGAATTGATAGGCCGTCACCACCAGCGGATCCATATCGGTGACGGCCCGGCCCGCGATCATCGTGGCGATGGCGGCGGACAGCGAACCGGCCAGGACGAGCAGGGAACCCGACGACAGCCCCAGATCGCCTCGGGACCCGCCCAGCACCGCCACGCCCACGGCACCGAGAAGGATTCCCGCGACGGCCCCGAGAGTGGGCGCCCGCCGGCTCGACAGCGCCGTGAGCACGACGACGAATACGGCTTCCGTGCCGCCCAGCAAAGCGGCTTCGGAAGCGTTGACGTGCGCCAGCCCCACAATGGTCGCCCCGTACCCGAGCATGGGCTCGAAGAATCCGAGCAGGGCCAGCAACGCCAACTGGCCGTGACCAGGGCGTTCATGGCAGCCCCGACGGAGCAGGATCGCCCAGAGCAGGACGGTCGAAGAAGCCAGTGTCACGGCCAGCAGCGTCACGCCGGCCATGCCCGCCAGGCCGAACTTCTCACCGGTGGCCCAGAGACCCCACAAGGAGGAGGCGACCAGCAAGGGCGCCAGTCCGGGCTGTCGACGGGTGATCACCGAGGCCATGGGATTCCGGGCGCCCTCTCCACCGCCGGGGCTCGCGTCACCTCACCCGTCGGCCGGCTGAGGGGGATAGACGTGCTCCGTCCCCCAAGGATCGGTGACCTTGCCGTCGCCCGGGAGATAGACCGGTCCGATCGGCACCTTGCCGTGACCGCCGGGGATGTCCAGCACGTAGGTGGGCTGACACATCCCGGAGACCCGGCCGCGCAGATTCCGCATCAACGCCTGCCCCTCGGCGATCGAGGTGCGGAAGTGACCGGTGCCCTGGGCGAGGTCGCCGTGGTGCAGGTAATAGGGCTTGACCCGGTTCACGATCAGCGTGCGGAAGAGGTCTTCGAGCGCTTCGGGTGTGTCATTGACGCCTTTCAGCAGCACAGTCTGGCTGACGAGGGGAACCCCCGCGTCGACGAGTCGGGCCAGCGCGGCGCGGGCGTCGTCGCCGAACTCCTGGCTGTGATTGGTATGGACGACGACCCAGACCGGCGTGGGCAGGCGCAACGCCTCGACCAAGTCGTCGGTCACCCGGCGCGGGTCCACCACGGGCACCCGGGTGTGGAAGCGCACGACCTTTACATGGTCGATGGCGTCGAGGGCTTCCAGCATGGGCCGCAATTTCGTCGGCGCGATGATGAGGGGGTCACCGCCGGTGAAGATCACTTCCCAGATCCGCGGATGCCGGCGAATGTAGTCCAGCGCCGCTTCCAGGTCCTGCCCCTTGAGCATCCCGTCGCCGGGGCCGACGACCTCGCGGCGGAAGCAGAAGCGGCAGTAGACGGGACAGATGTGTACGGGCTTGAACAACACCCGGTCCGGATAGCGGTGAGTGATCCCCTTCAGCGGAGTGAACGGTTCGTCCCCGATGGGGTCGGCCGTCTCCTCCGGCGTGGTGATCAATTCGAGCCCCGTCGGGACGAACTGACGCCCGACGGCGTCGTCAGGATCGAGGATACGGTCCTGCATGGCCGGAGTGATGCTCACCGCATAACGATGAGCGACGTCGGCGAGTTCCGGAATATCGGCCTCATCGACGAGCTTTCCTTCGAGGAGATCTCCTGGCGTTCGGATGGATCGTCGAGTCATTTCCTCCGCTCCTCGCAGAGATTCCCTGTATAAACAGTTCGACTCTACGAGCCTGCACTATGGACTTCACCGTTGTCGAGGGTTCCTGAAAGCGAACCGTTGCCCGTGCCGGTGGGTGGGAATAACGGGGCCCGTTCCGTCCGCTCAGAGGTGGAAGCCGATCGCCTGGAGTTGTTCGCGGCCGTCGTCGGTGATCTTGTCGGGGCCCCAGGGGGGCATCCAGACCCAGTTGATGCGGAGTTCGTTGACGATGCCTTCGGTGGCGGATTTGGCCTGGTCCTCGATGACGTCGGTGAGCGGGCAGGCCGCCGAGGTGAGCGTCATGTCGAGGGTGGCGATGTTGGCGTCGTCGACGTGGATGCCGTAGATGAGGCCGAGGTTGACGACGTCGATGCCCAGTTCGGGGTCGACGACGTCGTAGAGCGCCTCGCGGACCTCCTCTTCGGACGCCGGCTTCGTCGTCACAGCTGCGTTCTCACTCATGCGGTCTTCGCC
>NZ_JBHVHQ010000275.1:0-663 GCF_042800135.1 Streptomyces sp. NPDC057654
CCGTAGCCCGGTGTGAGCGCGCCGACGACATGCGCCGCGGCGAACGCGACGAGGCACGCGATCAGCGAGCCGCGCCGGGGCCGCCGTTGGGCGGCCACGGCCAGTACCGGCGCACCGACGATCATGCCGATGGCGAAGGCCGAGGTCAGCAACCCGGCCTGGGAGATGGACACATGGAGGTCGGCGGCGATGTCCGGGACGAGGCCGGACAGCATGAACTCCGACGTGCTCTGGGCGAAGACGGCCAGCCCGAGCACGTAGACGACGAATGGCATGAGGGAACTTCCCGAGTGCGTAAGCGAGATCGACCGCAGGGCAGATGCGTACGCGGGGGCCGGGGCGGGGGAGCGCGACGCGGAAGGCGTCGGTCCGATCCGTACGGGCGGCGGCCCGCGCTGCGGTGATCCGGCGGGAAGTGCCGCGCGCCGAGAGGCCGAACGGCTCAGCGGCCCGTTACGGGCGCGGGCTCGGGCTCAGTTCAGCGGCGCGGCGGCGACCACCGGAACACCGGCGGTCAGGCTCTGTCGGACTCGGGGGTCGTCATAGCGGGGGAGGCTAGCAGGGCCGGAGCGGTGGGCTCCACGCCTTTTCGCGCGGGGCGGGCGCCCCGGTCCGCCGGGCCCGTCCGCAGGCGAGCCGCGCGAGCGCTGAAAATCCCATCTC
>NZ_JBHVHQ010000275.1:673-9549 GCF_042800135.1 Streptomyces sp. NPDC057654
CGTTTCTGCTTCGCGTCGCGTTAACGGCGATGCCCCGGCAAAGGCTCCGCCTATTCATTGCGGGCCGTCAAGGGGCGCGTCATCGCGGATGCGTGTGTCAGCGAAGTGCCAGCGAAGTGTCCGAGGTTTGTCAGCGCGTCGGCATAGGGCTTTCCCATGAATGATGGCGCCGTGCCGATGAATCGGACGTAGTGGGTCCAAAGCGACTTGGCGGCATCACTCGCTAATGCTCCTGGCGCGCATCGCGCCGGGCGGGGTTTTGCGTTTTCTTTGCCTTTTCCGTTCTTCCGCCCGGTGACGCGAGTGCGCCTGGGATGTATCGACTTGTATGCCTTGACCTGTGGAAACGACGATTGACCTCAGGCATGGGTGTATGTACGGTGCAGTGGCGATTCGGGGGCGATCGGTCGTGCTGGCTGATTAGGCGTGGCCTAAGCAGTTCAGGCGGCGCGCAGGGCAGGGATGGTTCAGACCTGTCGTGCGCGGCCGTGGTTGGCGCCCCATTGATTGAAGCGTAAAGTAATGGGGGCTGGTTTGTGCGCTGCGGTTCGATTCTCTGTGCTGGGCCTGATGAGTATTTCCGACGGGGAAAGCACCGTCGCCCTTCCACCCTCTAAACCGACCACCCTGCTCGCCGCAATGCTGTTGAGGCCCGGAGCCGTGGTCTCCACGGAGTTCCTCCAGCGCGCGGTCTGGGGCGAGACACCGCCCGCCACCGCCAAGGCCACTCTCCACACCTACGTCATGCGGCTGCGCCGCCTCTTCGCGAAGTTCGGCATCTCCAACGACGCCATCGAGACCATGCCCGGCGGGTACCGGCTCCCGGTCAACGGCGACACCCTCGACCTCGCGCGGTTCCGCGAACTGCTGCGCTCCTCCGAGCGCGCCGAGGAGCCCGAGGACGAGTCCCGGCTGCTCGGCGAGGCCCTCGCCCTCTGGGAGGGCCCGCCCATCTCGAACGTGCAGTCCGAGGTCCTGCACCGGGACGAGGTCCCCGCGCTCCGCGAGGAGTGGCTGCGCGCGGCCGAGCGCCGCTTCGACGTCGAGCTCTCCCTCGGCAGGTGTCGCCAGGCGCTCCCCGAACTCCGTTCGGTGGCCCGCGCCCACCCCGGTCACGAGCGGTTCTGGGAGCGGCTGATCGAGGCCCTCTACCGCACCGGACGCCAGTCCGACGCCCTCGCCGAGTACCGCACCGTCAAGGAGTACCTGAGCACGGAGCTCGGCGTGGACCCCGGACCGTCGCTCCGCAGGCTGGAGATGACCATCCTGCGCGGCGAGTCCATGGGCCCCGACGCGCCCGACGCCCCCGCCCCGTCCGAGGCGGCGCGCGGTACGGGCGCGGGCCCCGCCCCGTACGACCCCGGCCTCGCCCTCCCCGCCGACCTGCCCGACTTCACCGGCCGCGAGCACGAGAGCGCCGAACTGGCGGAGCAGCTCACCGCCGACCGCGGCGGCCCGGCGATCGCCGTGATCTCCGGCCCGCCCGGCATCGGCAAGACCGCCCTCGCCGTGCACATCGCCCAGCAGGTCCGCGACGCCTTCCCCGACGGCCAGTACTTCGTGCGCGTCGGTCCCGAGGGCGGCGGCGGCGACGGGGACGCGGCGGGATCGCCCCGCCCGCTGCCCGCGGCCGCCGCGGACTGCGGCGACGGCGAACGCCGTACCCTCGTCGTCCTCGACGACGTGTACAGCATGGAGCAGATACAGGCGGCCCTGCCCACCGCCAAGGGCAGCGCCGCCGTCATCACCAGCCGGATGAGCCTGGCCGGCCTCGCCGCGAGCCGCGGCGCCGGCGTCTACCGGCTCGGCGCGCTCGCCGCCGACGAGTCGCGCGCCCTGCTCTCCTCGGTCCTCGGCCACCGCCGGGTCGCCGCCGAACCGGGACCCACGGACGAACTGGCCGACCTCTGCGGCCACTTCCCCCTCTCCCTGCGCATCGCCGCCACCCGGCTGCTGCTCCGCCCGCGCCACCAGATCGCCGACGACGTGGCGTGGCTGCGCGACGACCCGGTGGGGCGGCTCTCCGTCGTCGGCACCCCCGACATGTCGCTGGCCCAGACCTTCGGCACCTTCCTCGGCCGGCTCAGCCTCCCGGCGATCCGGGCCTGCCAGACGCTGGGCAACAGCCCGCAGCAGCTCCTGTCCCTGGACGAGTGCGCCGCCGCGCTGCGGCTCTCGCTCGTCGACGCCTCGGCGGTGCTGGACCAGCTGATCGACGCGAGCCTGCTGGAGGGCGACGCGCCGGGCCAGTACCGGATGCCCGCGCTGCTACGGGCCTTCGTTCGCCGCGACGCGGGCGTGGCGCTCTCCAACTGAGCCCCGGCCGGCCGGGCCCCGACCCGCTGAACCACAACCAACAGAGCTCCGAGAAGCGCCCCTCCGCCTCCCGGGCTTCCTGAACCTCCCCACAACTCAACCTCCTCGACGCCGCCGGACCGGCCCCGCCGGACCGACGCCGAGCACACGGCTGCCCGCTCACCCGCGGCCGTCCGACCACGCGCGGTCCGTCTGCGGCCGGGCAACCCCCACCTGACAAGGGTTCCGAGAATGACCACTGAGCTCACCGAGAACACAGCGAACACAGCGACCACGGCAGACACGACAAACGCCGCGTACGAGAAGCTCGCCGACACCCGCCCCCGCATCGGCCGGGACGTCCTCTTCACCCAGACCAGCGAGGGCGTGCTCTTCCACAACGCCCACGGCGGCTTCCACCTCGCCGCGAAGTCCGCCTACCGGTTCGCCTCGCTGATCGTCCCCCACCTCAACGGCCGGCACCGGGTCGGCGACCTGTGCGCCGGGCTCCCCGAGGACCGCCGCACCATGGTGACCGACCTCGTCGGGACGCTGTACGAGCGCGGCTTCGCCCGCCCCGTGCCCGCCGAGGAGGAGACGGCGGGCGTCGCGGGCGCGCTCCCGGCCGAGGTGACCGAGGAGTTCGCGCCGCAGATCAACTACATCGACCACTTCGAGGACGGCGCGGCCGAGCGCTTCGCCCGCTTCCGCACCAGCCGCGTCGCGGTCCTCGGCGACGGCCCCGTGGCCCGCTGGTGCGCCCTGTCCATCGTCCGCAACGGCGGCGCCAACGTCGATGTCGCCCCCGCCGCCACGGAGAACGACGACACGACGCAGGCGGGCGGCCTCGGCGCCGTACGGGCCGAGGCCCGGCGGCTCGCCGAGCGCGGCGCGCCCGCCGAGCTGGGCATGCTCCCGCACAGCGAGGAACCGCTGGGCTGGGCCGACCTCGGCGCGTACGACGTCGTCGTCTGCACCGGCCCCGACGCGCCCCGACAGATCCACCGCCTCCTCACCGAAGGCATCCCCGCCGGCCGCAGCGTGCTCCCCCTGACGGTCCTCGGCGACCGCGCCGTCGCCGGCCCCTCGATGACCGCCGGCCGGCCCGGCTGCTGGGCCTGCGCCATGCTCCGGCTCGCCGCCAACGAGGAGGGCACGACCGCCGCCGCCGACGTCTGGAGCCGCGTGAGCCTCCCCGGCGCCCGCGCGTCCGACGCCGCCCTCGGCCAGAACCCGGCGGCCCAGCTCGGCAATCTCCTCGGCTACGAGGTGTTCCGGATGACCGCCCAGGCCCCGCCCGCCGAGACCGAGGGCCGGATCATCGTCCAGGAGCTGGACTCCATGGACACCCTCACCGAGCGCGTCCTCCCGCACCCCGACTGCTCGTTCTGCCGCGAAGCCGACGGCCGCCCCGCCGCGCCCGCCGTCGCCGGGACGCTGCCCGAGGCGCCGCACGTCGCCACCGCCCCGACCGCCGACGACGCCGAGGCCGTACTGGAGCAGCTCAACGCCGAGAGCGAACTGGTCGGCGCCGCCGCCGGGGTCTTCACCCGGTTCGCCGACGACGACCTGACGCAGACCCCGCTGAAGGCCGGCCGCCTCGTGCTCGGCACCGGCGGCGGACGGCGGCGCACCGTCGCGGCCTTCGACGTGCACCACGCCGCCGGGGCCCGGCTGCGCGCCCTGCGCACCGCCGTCGACGTCTACGTGGAACACGCGGTTCCGCTGCCCGGCGTGCTGCGCGGCACCGCGCTCGCCGACGCCCGCGCCGTGCTGCCCACCGTCACCCCCGCCTCCCTCTCCACCGCGAGCGGCCTGCCGGTGACGGCCGACTCGGTCGAGGAGTGGGTGGCGGCCACGTCGCTCTCCTGCGGCGAGCGGGCGCTCGTACCGGCGGCGGCGGTCCGTACGTTCGGGGCGCACAACGCCTCCCGCGCGTACGTGCCGACCAGCGCGGGCGCCGGGGCGGGCGGCTCGCTTCCCGAGGCGCTGCACCACGCGCTGATGTCCGCGCTCGCCTACGACGCCCTCGAAGCGACCGCGCGCGGCACGCGGAACGTCACCGAGGTGCCGCTCACCGCGCTGGAGGACGACGCCGAACTCCGCTTCCTCGTACGGTCCGCCGCCAACCTGGAGACCGGGATCGAACTCCTCGACCTCGGCGAGAGCGAGGCCGCCGGATCCGGCGCGTACGTGCTCCTCGCGCGGGCCGCCGGGGGCCGCTGGGCGATCGGCGCGGACCTCACCTGGCAGGGCGCCGCGATGGCCGCGCTGCGCGACCTCGCGGGCCGCGTCCAGCTCACGCGGGAGGACCCCGAGGGCGCGGCGCCGGACACCGGGGACGCGCTGCTCGCCGCGTTCGAGCCGGCCGCCGTGGCCGTCTCCGGCACGGCCGCGCCGGACCTGACCGCCGCCACCACCGCCGAGGCCGTACTGGACCGGCTGCGGTCGGCGGGCCGCGACGTGCTGGTCGTCCAGACCGCCTCCGACGACCTGCTCCTCGGCGGCATGCACGCCGTACGCGCCCTGCTCACCGGCCGGAAGACCGCATGACCGGCACCATGGCAGGCTCACGCCCCACGGCCGTCGCGGAGCCGCCGCGCGTGACCGAGCCCTGGGCGGCAGCCGCCGCCCAGGCCCTGTACGCACGGCTCGCGGGCCGTACAGACCGTGACCTGGAGATCGCCGTGCTGCCGCTCGGCGTCCGGGACGAACTGGCCGCCGCGCCGCCCGCCGCCCTCGGCGCGGGAGACCGGCCCGTCGCTCCCGTCTACGTGTACGGGCACACCGCCGTCCTCGGCCCCGTACCGCCGCCCGGGGCGGAGAGCCGCCCGTGCGGCCACTGCCTCGCCCGCCGCTGGCAGGCCGTGCGCCACAAGCCGCTGCGCGACGCGCTCGAACTCGGCGGCCCGACCCGCGCCGCCGGGGAGCCGCCGCACCTGACGCCGTTCGCGCTCGACGCGCTGGCCGCGCTCATCGCCTCCCAGGCCGCCGGGTCCACGCCCGGCGAGGGCGGCTATCCGCTGGTCCACCGGCTGAACCTGGAGAACCTCCGGGTCCGCTCGTTCCCGCTGGTGCCCGACCCGCAGTGCCCGGCCTGCGACCGGCGGCCGGCCGACGCGCCCGCGCCGGTCGCCCTCGACCCGTCGCCGAAGACCGCCCCCGGCTCGTTCCGGGTACGGGACCTCGATGACCTGGACATTCCGCTGACGGCGTTCGCCAACCCGGTCTGCGGCACGCTCGGCGCGGGGGTCGCGCGGGAACTCGACGCGCCGACCACGGCCTCCACGGTCGGCAACTTCGGTCTGCGGACCGGCCATTACCTCCATGAGACGTTCTGGGGCGGGCACTCCTACCGCTACGGCGACAGCGTCCGCATCGGCGCGCTGGAGGGGCTGGAGCGGTACGCGGGCATGCGCTCGCGCGCCAAGGCCACCAGCGTCGTCGCCTCCCTCGCCGAGCTGCGCGAGGGGTCCGACCGGGTCCTGGACCCGCGCGAGTGCGGTGTGTATCCGGACGCGTTCTACGCCTCCCAGTCGCGCGTACGGCCGTTCAGCGAGGACGCCCGCATCCCCTGGGTGTGGGGCCACTCGCTCCGCGACGACCGGCCCGTGCTCGTACCCGAGATCCTGACGTACTATCACTCGGCCCCGCTGGAGCAGCGGTTCGTGCAGGAGTGCTCGAACGGCTGCGCCTCCGGCGGCTCGCTCTCCGAGGCCGTCTACTACGGGCTGATGGAGCTGGTGGAGCGCGACGCGTTCCTGCTCACCTGGTACGGGCGGCCCGCGCTGCCCGAACTCGACCCGCACAGCAGCCGGGACGCCGCCACCCGCGAGATGGTCGACCGGCTCGCGATGTACGGCTACGAGGCCCGGTTCTTCGACGCCCGGATGACCCTGCCCGTCCCCGTCGTCGTCGCCACCGCTACGCGCGTGGACGGCGGCGAGGGCGCCCTGTGCTTCGGCGCGGGCGCGAGCCTCGACCCCGAGGCGGCGCTGCGGGCCGGACTGGCGGAGATCGCCACCGACTCGCTGCACCTGCGCCGCCGCACGGAGTGGAACCGCGCCGAACTGAAAGCCATGGCGGCCGACTTCGGCAAGGTGCTCGCCCTGCACGACCACCCGCTGGTGTACGGGCTGCCCGAGATGTCCCGGCACGCCGCGTTCCTGCTGGGAGAGGCGGGCGCGGAGCGCGCACCGCTCCACCGGCTCGACGAGGCGTACCGCGACCCGGACCGGGCCCTGCGCCCCTCCGACGACCTGAGCCAGGACGTGCACGGCTGCGTGAACGCACTGGCCGCCGAGGGGTTCGACACCATCGCCGTCGACCAGACGCTGCCGGAGCAGCGGGCCATCGGCCTCCACACGGTCAGCGTGATCGTGCCCGGCCTGCTGCCCATCGACTTCGGCTGGGACCGGCAGCGGGCCCCGCACATGCCCCGGATGCGCACGGGGCTGCGCCGGGCCGGCCTCGCCGACCGCGACCTGGAACCCGCCGACCTCAACCCCGCGCCGCACCCCTTCCCCTGAAGACTCCTGAAGTTGACGAGTCCGGGCTCTTGGGCCCGGCGCTCCACCAGACCTCCGTGAACCGGCGACCAGGCCGCCGGGCCCGCGGCTCGAAAGGACCTGTGATGGGTACAGCCCACGACTACCTCAGCGCGGTGATGCAGCGCAGCCGGGTCGGAATGCCCCCGATCGGCTACGTGCCGAACTGGGCCGACAAGCCCCGCCTCGGCAAGTACTACCCCGACGCCGAGAGCTTCCCGCTGCCCCAGGGTGACGACCCCGAGGGCGCGACCTTCGACACCGGGCTGCTGCCGCCCCCGGCCGACGCCGCCCCCTTCGACCTGGCGACGCTCGGCGGGATGCTCCGCGACTCGTACGGGCTGCTGTCGCGACGGCTCGCCATCCACGCCAACGACGACCTCGCGTCCCTCCCGTTCTACGCGGGCGCCAACTGGGCGCGCGGCACGGCCTCCGGCGGCGGGCTCTACCCCGTCAGCGTCTACTGGGTCAACGGCCCCAGCGGCCCGCTGACGCCCGGCGTGCACTACTACGACACCTCGCAGCACGCGCTGCGCCGCCTGCTGACCGGCGACGTCACCCCGGACGTACGCGACGCCCTGGACCTGCCCGAACTGCCGGAGGACGTCGACCAGTTCCTCGTGCTCGGCATCAAGTTCTGGCAGAACGCCTTCAAGTACAACAGCTTCAGCTACCACGCCACCACGATGGACATCGGGACCATCACCCAGAGTTGGCGGATGTGGGCCCGCGCCCGCGGGCTGAGCGTCGAGCCCGCGTTCTGGTTCGACGAGGAGAAGCTGAACCGGCTGCTCGGCGTCGACGCCGCCGACGAGGGCTTCTTCGCGGTGATCCCGCTGCGCTGGGACGCCGCCGCGAGCCGCACGCCCGGCCGCCCGGCGGAGCGGCCCTCCGAAGGCCCCCGCGTGCGCTACGCGGAGCAGGAGAAGTCCCGCGAGCTGCGGACCTTCGAGACGCTGGAGGCCATGCACGCGGCCACCCGGCTCGGCGCGACGGACCGGCCGGACCGTACGGCCCTCGCCGCCGCCCGTTCCTACCCGCCGCGCGCCGGGGAGGCCGTCGCGCTGCCCGAGCCCGCCCCGCTCGACGCCACCGTGCGCGGCGCGCTGCGCGACCGCCGCAGCAGCTTCGGCCGCTTCGCCGCCGAACATCCGCTCACCGAAGCCCAGTTGAGCGCCGTACTCCACGCGGCGGTGGCCGGGTCCGCGCTGCCCTGCGACGTCGGCCCGGCGGGCGAGGGGCTGTCCCTCGTCAAGATGTACGCCTTCGTCAACCACGTCGAGGGCATCGAGCCCGGCGTCTACGAGTACGCGCCCGACGGCAACACCCTCCGGCTCGTGGCGGCCGGCCCGCAGGGGACCTTCCTCCAGCAGAACTACTTCCTGTCCAACTACAACGTGGAACAGGCCGGCGTCGTCCTGGTGCCCACAGTCCGCGCCTCCGCCGTCCTGGACGCCGTCGGGGACCGCGGATACCGGCTGGTCAACGCCGTCGTCGGGGCGATGGCGCAGGCGACGTACTCGGCGTGCGGCGCCCTCGGCGTCGGCTGCGGCGCGGCGCTGGGCTTCGACAACATCTCGTACATCGACCGGATGGGCCTGGCCGGCACGGACGAGGTGCCGCTGCTGATCACCCTGATCGGCAACGAGCGGTCCGACGGGGCCGACTTCCGCTACGAGATCGCCTGAGCCGCGCGGGATGCCGGACGGGACGACGCAGGAGCTCTCGTACGAGACGCCGTACGGGACGACAGAGCACGAGATACGGGGACATGCGATGACTACTGACTCCCGGCCCGCAGCGGCCGGAAGCGCGCCGTCCTGGGCGCTCGGCGAGCGGTTCATGGTCCGCGTCGCCGGACTCCCGGTCGAGTCGGTGCGCGCGCTGCGCACACCGGACACCCGCCGCTGGGCGGACGAGGTATGCGCCGCCGAGGCCCGGCTGGTGGAGCGGGCGGCCGACCTCAGCGACCGGCTGTACGAGGTGATCAGCGCCAACACCGACGACGGCCTCCGGCGCGCCCTCGTCAACATC
>NZ_JBHVHQ010000276.1:0-9529 GCF_042800135.1 Streptomyces sp. NPDC057654
GCCGCGTAGACGTCGCCGGGGCGTACGGCCCGGGAGTCGTGGGTGATGCCGGTCGCGGCGCCCTGCGGGGCGTCCGCCTCGGCCGCGACGCCCAGCTGACCGGCCAGCTCCGCGAGGGACACGGGTTGGACCTGGGTGGGGCGGGGCGCTCCCGGATACGTTTCGGGGGCGTCCTTCTGGGTGGTTTGGAACTGATCAGCTTGGGGCACGGCGGTGAGCGTACCGGGCGCACCCGCTTCGCCGCGAAGTGAGGGGCGCGCCGGGCGGCGGTTCCCCGGCTCGGGGGTGATGGTCGTCACGGCCGGTCCCGCTCACTGACCGGGCTCATACGTCACGGGCAGCCGAGGGGGTTGTTTTCCGGACGGCGGGACCTGCATCGTCTTCAGCGCGAACCGCATGACCTGCTGGTATACCGGCCCGCAGATCTGGCCGCCGAAGTAGCTGCCCTTGGTGGGGTTCTGGATGGCGCAGTAGACCGTGACCCGCGGCTGGTCGGCGGGGGCGAACCCGGCGAACGAGGCCGTATATCCGTGGTAGCGGCCGGTCTTGGGATCCACCCGGTTGGACGTGCCGGTCTTGCCCGCGACCCGGTAGCCGGGGATCTTCGCCTTGCCGCCGGTGCCCCCCTGGTCGTCCACGACGGATTCGAGCATCGTGGCCAGCGTCTTGGCGGACTTCTCGCTGACCACCCGGTTCTTCTCGGGGGCCGGGGCGGGCTCGAAGCGTCCGTCGGGGCCCTTGGTGCCGCGTACGAGGGTGGGGGTGATGCGCTCCCCCCCGTTGGCGATGGTGGAGTAGACGGACGCGCCCTGCACGGCGCTCAGGGAGAGCCCTTGGCCGAAGGGGATCGTGTACTGCTGGGAGGCGCTCCAGTCCTTCGGCTTGGCGAGGATGCCGGGGGTCTCGCCGGGGAAGCCGAGCCCGGTCGGCTGCCCGATGCCGAACTTGTGGAGGTAGGAGTAGAGGACCTCGTTGGCCTGCTTCTGGCCCTTGCCCTTGGCGAGCTGTTCGCTGGCGAGGATCGTGCCGATGTTGCTGGACTTGGCGAGCACGCCGTTGAGGGTCAGATGCCAGGTCTCGTGGTCGATGTCGTCGGCGAAGGACCGGTCGGCGCGCGGCAGCCGGTTGGGGACCTCCACCTTGGTGCCGGGCGTGGCGACGCCCTCGTTGAGGACGGCCGACATGGTCATCAGCTTGCTGACGCTGCCCGGTTCGTACGCGTCCTCCACGGCGGCGTTGCCCATGGCGGAGGCGCTGGCGTGCGCGAGGTCGTTGGGGTTGTAGCCCGGAGCGTTGGCCATGGCCAGGACCTCTCCGGTGCGGGTGTCCTGCACGACGACGTAGCCGCGGTCCGCCTTGGACTTCTCGACCTGCTTGGTGATGGCGCTCTGGGCGGCCCACTGGATATCGCGGTCGATGGTCAGCTCCACGTCGGAGCCGGGCACGGCGGGCTGCTCCTTGACGTCGGCGGTGGGCACCTGGCGGCCGCCGGACTGGGCGTAGACGAGCTTGCCGTTCTTGCCGGCGAGCTGCTTGTCGAGCTTGGCCTCGACTCCGCCGCCGCCCTTGCCCTCGGCGTTGACGAAGCCCAGTATCCCGGCGGCCAGGTCGCCGCCGGGGTAGACGCGCTTGCTGTGCGGCTCGCGGTTGACGCCGGCCAGGACGTTGGTGCCCTTCGTCTTCACGGCCTTGTCGGCGAGCGCGGCCTTGAGGTCCTTGATCTGGTTCCAGACCTGCGGGGTCTGCTGGCGGGCGAGGACCGCGTACTTCGACTTGGGGTTGGCCGTGAGCTTGCGCTCCAGGTCCTTCTCCGGCTGCCCCAGGATGGGCGCGAGGAGCGTCGCGGCCTGCCGCGCCGCGTCGGGGATCTTGGCCCGGTCGGGGGTGAGCAGGTCCGGGGCGGCCGTGACGTCGTACGCGTCGATGGTGGTCGCCAGGTCCACGCCGGCCCGGTCGGTGATCGTGCCGCGCTCGGCGGTCAGCGTCACCGGGATATAGCGGTTGACGTTCGCCTTGGCCGCGTACGCGCTCGCGTCGACGGCCTGCACCTGGAGGAGGCGGACGACGAAGGCGAGGAGGACCAGGGCCATGGCGAGCCCGATGAGCCGCAGCCGGGGGCGCGGGCTGCCGAGCCGGATGGACTGGGGGCCGCCGCGGGGGCGGGTGGGGCGGGAGCCGGGCCGCTTGGCGTTCGGGCGGGCGGTCGCGGGCCGCTGCCGCGGGGGGCCGGGGGCGCGGCGGCGGGGGTCCTTGGGGTCGCTCACGCGTCACCTGCCGGGGGTCGGGGTGGCCGGTACTGTCGCGGCGGGGGCCTGGAGGAGCGCCGGGGGCTGCTGTTGGACCGGGACCGTGTACGAGACGGGCTCGTCGCCCTCGGGCGCGGGGGACGGCGAGCCGTGGACCGTGCCGTCCGGGCTGAGGAAGGCCGGGTTGCCGCCGGGCACCATGCCCAGCTCGCGGGCGCGCCGGTCCAGCGCGTCGGGGGCGGAGAGCTTGTCGACGTCCTGCTGGAGCGACTGCTGCTCGTCCGTCAGCTCGGTGGTCTGCTTCTCCAGCCTGCTGAGCTCGAAGGAGCCCTGGTTGAGCGAGGAGTTGAGCACCAGCAGGCCGATCAGGCCGGAGCCGAGGAGCACCACGACGAGCAGGACGAAGGGCGTCCGCCTCGCCCCCGCGGGCCCGGCGGGCAGCAGCCGGCCGAGCAGGCCGCCGGGGCGGCGCGCGGCGGCCGTCACGGGGCCTCCTCGCGGATGCGCTGCGCGGCGCGCAGCCGGGCGGGGGCGGCGCGCCGGTTCTCCGCGATCTCCTCCTCGGTGGGCAGCTCCGCCCCGCGCGTGAGCAGCTTGAGGCGGGGCTGATAGCGCTCGGGCACGACGGGGAGGCCGGGCGGCGCGGTGTTGGCGGCCCCGGCGGCAAAGACCTGCTTGACGATCCGGTCCTCCAGCGACTGGTACGACAGGACGGCGATCCGGCCGCCGACGGCGAGCGCGCCGACCGCTGCCGGAATGGCCTTCTCCACGCTCGCGAGTTCGCCGTTGACCTCGATGCGCAGCGCCTGGAAGGTGCGCTTGGCGGGGTTGCCGCCGGTCCGCTTGGCCGCCTGCGGCAGCGCCTCGCGGATCAGCTCGACGAGGCGGGCGCTGTTGCTGAACGGTTCCTTCTCCCGCTCCCGGACGACGGCGCCGACGATCCGCTTGGCCTGCTTCTCCTCGCCGTACGCGCGCAGGATGCGCACCAGCTCGCCGGGCGGATAGGTGTTGAGGACCTCGGCGGCGCCGATGCCCGTCGTCTGGTCCATGCGCATGTCCAGCGGCGCGTCCTGCGCGTACGCGAAGCCGCGGTCGGCCTCGTCGAGCTGCATGGAGGAGACCCCGAGGTCGAAGAGGACGCCCTGGACGCGCGGGATGGCGAGCCGTTCCAGCACGTCGCCGATCTCGTCGTACACGGCGTGCACGAGGGTGGCCCGGTCCCCGTACGGCGCAAGGCGCTCACCTGCGAGTTCGAGGGCGGCGGGGTCCCGGTCGAGGGCTACGAGCCGGGCCGCGGGGAAGGTCGACAGCAGCGCCTCGCTGTGCCCGCCGAGGCCCAGGGTGCAGTCGACGACGACCGCTCCGGGCTCCGCTAGAGCGGGCGCCAGCACGTCGAGACAGCGCTGGAGCATCACCGGAACATGTCGCGCGTCGCTGGCCATGCGCCCTTCTGAAGGGTTCGGCGCGGGTCCGTGCGCACCGCCGGGTCCCCGCCCGCTCGAAGGGGAAGCGGCCGGTCTGGCGCCGGGGAAGTGACGTCAGGCGACCGGAGCGGGAGGAGGCCGAGCGGTACGTGCGCCCCGCGCACGTGGAGTAATCGGTTCCAAGGGGAGCGTCACGCCTCCCACTTCGCGCCACTTTAGTCCACTCGTCCCCTCGGTCAACCAACTGGCCAGCGCGTCCCGCGACGGCCGCCGAGCACCGCTCCCACCTGTGCGGCCGCGGGGCGATGGGCCTTGTGGGTTACCTCACAGGCATCCGTGCGACACGGGTTTATCGACCCGCACAGAGGCCGGACGACCTGCGGCGGGCTACCTTCGTACACATGTCGATATCTGCGTCTCAGCCGCCGTCCCCGCACAACGACGGCGCCCCCGCCGAAGGAACCGTCACCGACCGCCTGGTCGAGGCCAACGAACGCTACGCCGCCGCCTTCAGCGACCCGGGCATGGACGCCCGCCCCGTCCTCAAGGTCGCGGTCGTCGCCTGCATGGACGCCCGCCTCGACCTGCACGCCGCGCTCGGCCTGGAGCTCGGCGACTGCCACACCATCCGCAACGCCGGCGGTGTGGTCACCGACGACACCATCCGCTCCCTGACGATCAGCCAGCGCGCGCTGGGCACCCGCTCGGTCGTGCTGATCCACCACACCGGCTGCGGCCTGCTCGGGCTGACCGAGGACTTCCGGCATGATCTGGAGGACGAGGTCGGCCAGCGCCCGTCGTGGGCGGTGGAGGCGTTCAAGGACCTCGACAGCGACGTGCGGCAGTCGATGCAGCGCGTGCGCACGTCCCCGTTCCTGCCGCACACCGAGGATGTCCGGGGCTTCGTCTTCGATGTGACGACGGGTCTGCTCCGAGAGGTCGACGGGCGCGCCTGACGCCGGAAACGATCACATGACAGAGCTCGGAACCGGCCCCGGCGGAGAGTTATCCACAGGCGGTGACGCGACGCCGCCGGGACGGCGAGAATACGTACGTGGCCCTGCCCTCCGCCGGTGCGGAGCGCGGGGGTCACGCTTTCGGGGTGGGCCGGTCCGTACGGAGGACCAGGGCTTTGAGAACGGGCCGAGGAGGGCCGGGTGACGACCTATGACGAGCGAGCGAGCCTCAGCGATCTGACCACCACCGCGGAGCGCATCCGCAGGTCGGTGGAGGGCGTGATCGAGGGCAAGCCGGAGGTCGTACGGCTTTCGCTGACGGTGCTGATGGCCGAGGGCCATCTGCTGATCGAGGACGTGCCGGGGGTGGGCAAGACCATGCTCGCCAAGGCGCTGGCGCGGTCCATCGACTGCTCGGTGCGGCGCATCCAGTTCACGCCGGACCTGCTGCCGTCCGACATCACGGGCGTGAGCGTCTACGACCAGCAGCGGCGGGACTTCGAGTTCAAGCCGGGGGCGATCTTCGCCCAGATCGTGATCGGCGACGAGATCAACCGCGCCTCGCCCAAGACCCAGTCGGCGCTGCTGGAGTCGATGGAGGAGCGACAGGTCACCATCGACGGGCAGACGTACCAGCTGCCGAGCCCGTTCATGGTGGTGGCCACGCAGAACCCGGTGGAGATGGAGGGCACGTATCCGCTGCCGGAGGCGCAGCGCGACCGGTTCATGGCCCGGGTCTCGATCGGCTATCCGAGCGCGGACGCCGAGCTCCAGATGCTGGATGTGCACGGCGGCGCGTCGCCGCTGGACGACCTCCAGCCGGTGGCGCACGCGCACGAGATCATCAAACTCGTGGAGGCGGTCCGCACGGTGCACGTGGCCGACTCCGTCCGGCGGTACGCGGTGGACCTGGTCGCCGCCACCCGGCAGCACCCGGACCTCAGACTCGGCGCGTCGCCGCGCGCGACGCTGCATCTGCTGCGGGCCGCCAAGGCCGCGGCGGCGCTGGAGGGCCGGGAGTTCGCGCTCCCCGACGATGTGCAGGCACTCGCCGTCGCGGTGCTCGCGCACCGGCTGCTGCCGACCGCGCAGGCCCAGCTGAACCGGCGCACGGCCGAGCAGGTCGTCACCGACATCCTTCAGCGCACCCCGGTGCCCACCGCCGAGCACCGGGGGACGCCGCCGATGCCGCCCGTGCCCCCGGCGTACGGCGGGCAGCCGCCGGGCTGCCGGCGGCTGTGATGCGGGCCGGGGGGCCCGTCAAGGCCGCCGCGACAGCCGCCGCGACCACCGGGACCGCAGAGGCCGACATGGGCGACGGCGGCGGTCTGCGGTCGGCGTTCGCCGGGCTGACCACCCGCGGCCGGTCGTTCCTGGCGGCGGGCGTGGCCGCCGCGGTCTGTTCCTACGTGCTGGGCCAGTCCGACCTGCTGCGGGTGGGGCTGCTGCTGGCCGTGCTGCCGCTGGTGTGCGTGGGCGTGCTGCACCGCACCCGGCACCGGGTCGCGGGCAGCCGGCGGCTGTCGCCCGCCCGGGTGCCCGCCGCCGCCGAGGCGCGCGTGCAGCTGCGGATCGACAACGTCTCACGGCTGCCCACGGGGCTGCTGATGCTCCAGGACCGGGTGCCGTACGTGCTCGGTCCGCGCCCGCGCTTCGTCCTGGACCGGGTGGAGGCGGGCGGCCGGCGCGAGGTGTCCTACCGGGTCCGCTCGGACCTGCGGGGGCGCTATCCGCTGGGACCGCTCCAACTGCGGCTGACCGACCCGTTCGGGATGTGCGAGCTGACCCGCGCCTTCAGCACGTACGACACGCTGACCGTCGTGCCGCGCGTCGAGGCGCTGCCGCCGGTGCGCCTGGCGGGCGAGGCCGCGGGGTACGGGGACGGGCGGCTGCGTTCGGTCGCGCTGGCCGGCGAGGACGACGTCATCCCCCGCGAGTACCGCCACGGCGACGATCTGCGCCGGGTGCACTGGCGCTCCACCGCCCGCTACGGCGAGCTGATGGTGCGCCGCGAGGAGCAGCCGCAGCGCGCGCACTGCACGGTGCTGCTCGACACCCGAGGCATCGCCTTCCAGGGGGCGGGGCCCGACTCGGCCTTCGAGTGGGCGGTCTCCGCCGCCGCCTCGACGAGCGTGCACCTGCTGGAGCGGGGCTTCTCGGTGCGGCTGCTGACCGACACCGGCGACTCGGTGCCCGGCCCCGACGGCATGGGCGGGTACGCGGGCTCCTCCCACGACTCCGCTGACGCGGCGGGACTGGTCCTGGACACCCTGGCGGTGGTGGACCACTCCGAGGGCGAGGGGCTCTCCCCCGCCTACGACACGCTGCGGGGCGGGGGCGAGGGGCTGCTGGTCGCGTTCTTCGGCGACCTCGACGAGGAGCAGGCGGCGCTGGCCGGGCGGATGCGGCAGCGCAGCGGCGCGGCGGTCGCCTTCCTGCTGGACTCGCCGTCCTGGGCGCGGGACGTGCGCGGCGGCGACGCCGCGGAGCTGGAGGACCGGCTGCGGGTGCTGCGCGAGGCGGGGTGGACGGCGCTGCCCGTGCCGCCGGGCGCGTCGCTGGCGGAGCTGTGGCGCCAGGCGGACCAGCAGCGGGCCCGTTCGAGCGGGCCCGCGAAGCAGGGCGGCACGACGGCAGGGGGCTGGTCATGAGTGGACGCGCACGGCTCGCGGTGTGCGCGGCGGTGGCGACGCTGGCCTCCTCCTGCGCGCTGCTGCCGCTGGTCGACCGCGCGACCTGGTTCCTCCAGGCCGCGCTGCTGGTGATGATCCAGAGCTCGGTGGGCGCGCTGGCCCGCCGGGTGCCGCTGGCGCGGGCGCTGACCGTGCTGGTGCAGGCGGCCGTCGCACTGCTGCTGCTCACCCTGATCTTCGCGCAGAGCCAGGCGATCGGGGGGCTGCTGCCCGGCCCGGACGTCTTCCATGAGTTCGGGCAGCTGCTGCGGGAGGGCGCCGACGACGTCGGGCGGTACGCCATACCGGCTCCGACGACCGAGGGCATCAGGCTGCTGCTGGTCGGCGGCGTGCTGGTGGTGGGGCTGGCGGTGGACGCGCTCGCCGTCACCTACCGCAGCGCCGCGCCCGCCGGGCTGCCGCTGCTCGCGCTGTACTCGGTCGCGGCGGGGCTGGCCAAGGGCGGCGCCGACTGGCTGTGGTTCCTGGCGGCGGCCGGCGGCTTCCTGCTGCTGCTCCTCGCCGAGGGCCGGGACCGGCTCTCCCAGTGGGGGCGGGTCTTCGCCGGCGGCGGCGCGCGGCGCCCCACGGGTCCGAGCAGCACCCTGGGCCCGGCGCCGGGGGCGGTCGGCCACGCCCTCGCCCCGGTCCGTACGGGGCGGCGGATCGGCGCGCTGGCGCTCGGCATCGCGCTGGCGGTGCCGGCGGTGCTGCCGACGATGGACGACGGCCTGCTGGGCTCCCGCGGGGCCGGCGGCGGGCAGGAGTCCGGCGGCGGCACGATCTCGGCGGTGAACCCGCTGGTCTCGCTTCAGAACAGCCTCAACCAGCCCGAGAACCACGAGGTGCTGCGGTACCGCACGTCGACCAGCGACACCCAGAACATGTATCTGCGGATCGTGGCCCTGGACCAGTTCGACGGCTCGTCCTGGAAGGCGTCGGAGCGGCACATCACCGATGTGCCGGATCCGCTGCCCACGCCGTCCGGGCTCTCCCCCGAGGTGCGCACGGACACCGTCAACACCTCCGTGGTGGCCGCCGAGACCTACGGCCAGACCTATCTGCCGCTCCCCTACCCGGCCACGCATGTGTCGGTCGGCGGGCGGTGGCGGTTCGAGCCGGAGGGGCGGACCCTGGTCGGCGACCACGGGCAGACCACGCGGGGCTCGCGTTATCAGGCGTCGAGCCTGCTCGTGGAGCCGACGAGCTCCCAGCTGGCCGCGGCGCCCGCGCCGCCGAAGCGGCTCCTGGACGAGTACACGAAGGTGCCGGACTCGCTGCCGTCCGTCGTGCGCGACCAGGCGAGGAAGGTGACGGCGGGGGCCGCGACCGGGTACGCGCGGGCCGTGAAGCTCCAGGAGTGGTTCTCCACGACCGGCGGCTTCCGCTACAACACCGAGGTGCGGTCGGGCAGCGGCAGCAGCGCCATAGCCAAGTTCCTCCACGACAAGGAGGGGTTCTGCGTCCACTTCGCGTTCTCGATGGCGGCGATGGCGCGGACGCTGGGCATTCCGGCGCGGGTCGCGGTCGGCTTCACACCGGGGACCCCGCAGGTGGACGGCACGATGTCGGTCGGCTCCAAGGACGCGCACGCGTGGCCCGAGCTGTACTTCGAGGGCGTCGGCTGGACCCGGTTCGAGCCCACGCCCAGCCGGGGCTCGCAGCCCGAGTACACGATCGCCCAGACGCCGTCCGGCACGGACCCCGGCAGCCCCTCTCCGACGCCGAGCCGCTCCGCGGCCCCGTCGGCGGGGGCATCGGCCTCGCAGAGCTGCGACCCGCGGGCCAAGCGGCTCGGGGAGTGCGGAGCCGCGGCGCAGCAGGCGAGCGGCGGCTCCGGCGACCGGAGCGGCCCGACGAGCGCGATCGTGGCCGGCTCCGTCGGCGTGGCGGTGCTGCTGGTGCTGGCGCTGCCGATGCTGTGGCGCACGCGGGTACGAGCCCGGCGGCTCGGCGAGTCCGGCGGGCGCACCCCGCAGGACGGGGCGGGCCGGACGCTGGCGGCCTGGCGGGAGCTCATCGACTCCGGCTGGGACTATGGCGTGCCGCCGGACGACTCACAGACGCCGCGGAAGTCGGCGGCCCGGATCGTACGGCTCGGCGGGCTGGACACCGCCGCCGCCGAGGCGGCGCACCGGGTCGCCGCGGCGGTCGAGCAGGTGCTGTACGCCCCGCGCCCGCGGCCGGTGAGCGGCCTGGCGGGCGATGTGGAGCGGGTACGGGCCGGCCTG
>NZ_JBHVHQ010000277.1:0-9514 GCF_042800135.1 Streptomyces sp. NPDC057654
GGCGGGGAGTTGATCGACTTCGTCGCCGGGCGGCTCTCCGCGCACAAGCGGCCGCGCCGGGTCCGCTTCATCGAGGAGCTGCCGAGGAACGCGATGGGGAAGCCGCAGAAGAAGCTGCTTCCTCCGGCGTAGGCCCGTCCTCCGGTGCGGCGCCGTCGGCCGCCGCACCGCCGCGCGCGAGCAGCCAGTACAGGGCGGCCGGCACGATCAGCCCCACGATCCAGGAGATGTCCGCGCCGCCCAGCGGACCGACCACCGGCCCCGTGTAGAACGACGTCGCCAGGAACGGGAACTGGGCCAGCACCCCCACCCCGTACGCGATCAGGGCGGGCGCGCGCCACGCGCCGTACCGCCCGGCGGGGTCGCTGAGCGCCGGGATGTCGTAGCGCTCCTTGGAGATCAGATAGAAGTCGACCAGGTTGACGGCGCTCCACGGCGTGAAGAACGTCAGGAGGAAGAGCAGGAAGTCCTTGAAGGAGGACAGGAAGCTGTCCTTGCCGAGCAGCGCGACCGCCGTGCCCGCGACCATGATCCCGGCGATGTACGCGGCGCGGGCGCGCGGCGTGATGGTCCGCTGCTCGCGGAAGCCGCCGATGCTGGTCACCATCGACATGAAGCCGCCGTAGGTGTTGAGCACGTTGATGGTGAGCTTGCCGAACGCGATGACGAAGTACAGGGCCGCGGTGATCAGCGCCGCGTCCCCGCCCAGGCCGACGATGTAGGTGACCTCGTGCCCGACGAACGCGCCGCCCGCGGCGGTCGCCGCCAGCGCCCCGAAGGTCATCGACCACTGCGCCCCGAGCACGGAGCCGCCCAGCGTCCACCAGAAGGTGGCCCGGCCGGAGGTGGAGCGCGGCAGATAGCGGGAGTAGTCGGCGACGTACGGGCCGAACGCGAGCTGCCAGGACGCGGCCAGGGAGACCGCGAGCAGGAAGACGGGCAGGGCGAAGGAGCGGTCGTGCAGCAGCGCGCCGAGGTCGGCGCGGTGGAGCAGGCGCGCGCCGAGGTAGAGGAAGGCGACGGCGCAGACGACGGAGGCGACGCGGCCGAGCGCGTGGATGAGGCGGTAGCCGACGGCTGCCGTGACGCCGGTGACCAGTGCGAAGATCACGATGCCCGCGGTGTCGCCGAGGTGCGTCAGCTCGCCGACCGCCTGGCCGGCGAGGACCGTGCCGCTGGCGAAGAAGCCGATGTACATCAGGATGACCAGGAGCAGCGGCACGACGGCGCCGCGCACGCCGAACTGGGCACGGGAGGAGATCATTTGGGGCAGGCCGAGCTTGGGGCCCTGCGCGGAGTGCAGCGCCATGACGGCGCCGCCGAGCAGATTGCCGAGCAGCAGCCCGACCAGCGCCCAGAGCGCGGTCGCGCCGAAGACGACGGCGAGCGCGCCGGTGACGACGGCGGTGATCTGGAGGTTGGCGCCGAGCCAGAGCGTGAACTGGCTGAAGGCGGTGCCATGGCGTTCGTCGTCCGGGACGACGTCGATGGAGCGGCGTTCGATGGCCAATATCCCGTGCCTCCCTATGGCGGTGCGTTCGGGCGGGGCCCGGGGCTGCATATAGTCATGCACAGTCATAGGTGAGTGAATAGAAGTCAATAGTCCGGCGGGAAACGCCAGGAGGACAGCATGCAGGGCAATGGCGGGAGCGCCACCGAAAACGGCAGCTCAGGAGGGGTGTCCGGGGCCGCCGCGCGGCTTCAGAAGCTCTTCGAGGGGCACCGGCTGACCCCGACCCAGCGGCGCATCGCGCACTGCATGGTGCGGCAGGCGGGCGACGCGCCGTTCTACTCCAGCGTCGAACTCGCCGAACTGGCCGGCGTCAGCCAGCCCTCCGTCACCCGCTTCGCCGTCGCGCTCGGCTTCGACGGCTACCCGGCGCTGCGCCGCCACCTGCGCGAGGTCGCGCCGGGCGGGCAGTTCGCGGGGGAGGGGGCGGGCCGGCTCGCGGGCGAGGGCTCGTACAACGAATACCAGCAGGCCGTGCACGCCGAGATCGACAACCTGCGCCACCTCGCGGCGCTCCTCGCCGACCCGGCGCCCGTCGCCGAGGCCGGCCGGCTCCTCGCCCGCTCGCGCCCGCTGCCGGTCCTCGGGCTGCGCGCCGCCTCCGCCCAGGCCGCCGGATTCACGTACTTCGCCCGGAAGGTCCACCCGGACGTACGGCTCCTGGACGAGGGCGGCACGATGCTCGCGGACCGCGTGGACGCGGCCGTACGGGCGGGCGGCACCGCCCTGCTCTGCTTCGCGCTGCCGCGCCATCCGCGCGAGGTCGTCGAGGCGCTGGAGTACGCGCGCGGCGCGGGCCTGCGGGTGGTCACCGTCGCCGACAGTGCCTTCGCGCCCGTGGCACACCACAGCGACCTGCTGCTGCCGGCGGCCGTGGGGACCGGCCTGGCCTTCGACACGGCGTGCGCGCCGATGCTGCTGGGGCGGGTGCTGCTGGAGGCGATGTGCGACGAACTGCCGGACGCGCAGGCCAGGTTGGAGGAGTTCGACGCCAAGGCGACGGAGCGGGGCCTGTTCGCGGAATAGCGGGTTGGGCCGTTCGGGCTATTCGGCGCGGACCATCTCGGGGAACCGCTTCGAGTCCTTCGAGCCCTTCGGGTCCTTGTCCAGCAGGTGGTCGTCGGTCCCGCGCAGCCAGCGGTCGAAGAAGGAGACCGTGTACGCGCGCACGGCCGCGACCGCCCGCTCGGGGCGCACGGTCCCGATGTTCTTCGTGACGACGTCCGCCGGGACCGCGCCCTGGCGGGCGAGCTGCGGGAGGAGGGCGGCGGCATCGGTGTACGAGCCGTGCTGCCCGCCCTTCATCGTCAGGTTCGCGTGCCAGCCGCGGGTGTTCTTCCAGAACGCGTTCCAGGAGGGCTGTCGGCGGTAGTCCCCGGAGCCCTCGGCGTCGGTGCCCATCAGCAGGAACGGCCGGTCGAGCCCGTCGCGCGCGACGGAACTCAGCTCGCTGCCCTGACCGTTGGAGCCCTTGGCGTCGGGGAAGTCCATCTGGCCGTCCATATTGATCCCGGCCTTGATGCGCCGGTCGTCGTGCATGGCCTGGGCGGCGGTGAAGCCGCCGGCGGACTGCCCGGCCATGCCGACGCGGCGCAGGTCGAGGGAGTGGGCGAGGCCGCGGGGGAGCCCGTGCTCGTGGCGCAGCCCGCCGAGCCGGTCGAGGACGAAGCGGGTGTCGGCGACGCGGGTCTTCATGGACGTGCGCAGCACCGCGCCGACGTCCAGATCCGGCTGCTTGAGGAGATCCGGGAAGACGGAGGGCACGAGCCGCCCGCCGGGGAACTCGACCTCGGACGCCTCATGGGTGTGGTCCACGGTCACGACGACGTAGCCGCGGGAGGCCAGCTCCTCCACGAGAGCGGTGTTCCAGGTTCGCGGGTCGCCGAGCCCCGCCGAGTAGAGGACGACGGGCCGCTTGCCGCCGCCGCCACGCGCGACGGGCGCGCCTTCGACGGCGTGGGTGCGGGTGGCGGCCCAGTCGGTCGCGCCGACGGGAAGGCTGTGATTGAAGGAGGCGGCGCCGTCGGCGGACCCGAAGTGCGCCGCGGCCTCCGGCCGCATGTAGGGGGCGGTGCGCTGGCCGCTTCCCCCGGCGGGGTACCAGAAGCTGACCATCACCTCCCGCCGCTCCGCGGGCTTCCAGGGGTCGGCCCGGCTGTGGTCGGTGAGGCGCAGGGAACTGGTCCCGATCTTGTACGGCCCGGTGGGCGCGGGCAGCTCGGCACGCGCCGCCCGCTGAGCCCGTACGCCGACCGATTCCGTGCCGTGCGCCTGCGCCTGAACCGGCGCCGCCGCCCCCAGCACTCCGACGGCCGCCAGCGCGGCGACCCCCGCCATGACGTGGCGGCGGCCGGGCCGCCGAATGTTCCGCCTGCTGTCCTCGTACGCCGACATCACGCCAACTCCTCCCGAGCCCCGCCTCCACCGGCGGATCACTGCGGTCGACGCTATGGCGACGAGGGGGCACGGGGCGTCATACGACGGAGCCAAAGGGGCGGTGATACCGGGGTATGACGGGGCGGGGGCGGGCACGTTCGGGTGAGCGCCGCGCGAGAGCCCGCCCCGGCCCGCCCCGGCGGCGTAGGCTCGCAGCCATGACGGCCGCGGAGGACTACGAGCGCTTGCGCCACCTGCTGGACCGGCTCCCCCCGGACCGCGCGTCCCGCGCGCTGGCCCTGCTGCGGTCCGACCCCGACCTCGCCCCGTATGTGGACGAGGACGACACCATGCCACCGGCCATCGAACGCCCCGGATTCGCGGCATTCATCGGCATGGGCCGCTCCGGCCACTCCGACACCGCGCGCAGGCACCGCGAACTGATCCAGGAGTGGAGCGACGAGGACCGGTGAAGGAACACCTGCTGGACACCGGTGTCCTCTACGCGATCGCGGACGAAGGCGACGACGACCACCGCAGGTGCGTCAGCCACGTGAGCGCGCTGCGTGGACGCCTGCTGGTGCCGGCGCCGGTGGTAGCGGAGACCGGGTGGCTCATCGAGCGTCGGCTGGGCCCCGACGACGAAGCGGTCTTCATCGACCTCTTCGCCGTCGGCACGCTCGAAGTCGTCGACCTGGTCAGCGCGGACTACGTCCGCATCGCCGAACTGCTCCGGAAGTACGCGGACTTCCCGCTGGGCACGGTCGACGCGGCCGTCGTCGCCGTCGCCGAGCGGCTGAGGCTGACCGAGGTCGCCACCATCGACCGCCGCCACTTCTCCGCCGTGCGCCCCAAGCACGTGGAGGCGTTCACCCTCCTGCCGTAGCCGTCCTCGTCACCGCAGGCCGCTGAGGCCGTTCGTGTACTCGCCGCCGCTCTCCGCGACCAGGTCCGGGATGGACTGCGGGGCGCGTACGGGCGTGAAGCGGACCGTTTCGTCGGCTGGGTTGGTGGTGAAGCCGTAGATGCCGGGGCGGGGGAGGCTGTTGTAGGCGAAGTGGGTGGAGAAATAGTAGGCGCCGGTGTCGAGGAGGGCGGTGTGGTCGCCGGCTTCGAGGCGGGGGAGGGGGCGGTTTTCGGCGATGAGGTCGCCGGCGAAGCAGCAGGGGCCGGCTACGTCCTGGGGGAGGGGTTCGCCCGTTTTCGGGAGGCCCTTTTCGTCGAAGGCCGCGACGCGCAGCGGCCAGGACCGCGGGGCGAAGACGGTGCGCATCGCGACCTGGGCGCCCGCGTGCGTCACGGCGATGGCCCGGCCCCCGGCCGACTTGGCGTACTCGACGCGGGCGACGATCGTGCCGTTCTTCGCGAGCAGCGACCGGCCGAACTCCGTGACCAGGCCGTACCGCCCGTCGAACAGCCCCGGCGCGGTCTCGGCCAGCAGCCGGGCGTACGCGCGGTACGACGGATCGACGTCGTCGGAGGCGAAGTTCACCGGCAGCCCGCCGCCGATGTCGACCGTGTCGACCTGCTGCCGGCCCACCGTGCGGTTGATCTCCTCCGCCAGTTCGTACGTCTCCCGCACGCCGCGCGCCATCAGTTCCAGTGGCATCCCCTGCGACCCCACGTGCGCGTGCAGCCGCGTCAGCCAGGGGCGGTCGGCGAAGGCCCGTACGACCCACTCCCGCGCGCCCTCGTCGCGCAGCGCCACGCCGAACTTCGACGTCTTCGTGGCCGTGCTCAGCGCGCCGATCGAACCGCCGCCCACCTGCGGGTTCACCCGCAGACCCAGCGGGGAGGCCGTCGGCGCGGAGCGGGTGAGGGCGTCCAGGCGGGCCAGTTCATCCGGATTGTCGGCATTGAGGGCGATGCCGAGCGCGAGCGCCTCGCGCAATTCGGCCGGGGTCTTGGCGGGCGAGTCCAGGACCGTACGGTTCGGCGGCACGCCCGCCGCGCGGGCCAGCGCCAGCTCGCCGGGGCTGGCCACCTCGCAGCCCAGCCCCTCCTCGTACAGCAGCCGCAACACCGGCACCAGGGACGCCGCCTTCACCGCGAAGGCGTGCAGCACCTCCGTGCCGGGTGCGCTGACCTCCTCGAACGCCGCGCGCAGCGCCCTGGCGGAGGCGCGGATGCCCGTCACGTCCAGCAGCCCGACGACCGGTTCGGCCGGGCCGATCAGGCCCTGCTCCACGGCGGCCCGCACCGCGGCGTCGCGGCGCGCGGCCGACCCTTCGGCGTCTGAGATTCCTTGGTTCATCAACCTACTTCATCATTGAGACGGGCATCGGGGCCACCGTTGTGTGGCCTGTTCCACGCCCCCAGGCGGTGTTGACCTTCCACCGGAGCCGCAATAGCGTCACGGCGCCCCCTCGGCGGAACGGCGGTACGCCCGTGCGCGCTCTCCGGCTCCCCTCCCCTTCCCACCCCGACGTCGCCGTCGTCGGCAGCGGCGTCATCGGCGCGGCCTGCGCCGAGGCGCTCTCCCGGCGCGGCGCGCGCGTCGCCGTGCTCGACCACGCGGCCGTCAGCTCCGGCACCACGGCGCGCGGCGAGGGCAACCTCCTCGTCTCCGACAAACCGCCCGGCCCCGAACTCGATCTCGCCCGAGCCTCCCTGGCCCGCTGGCCGCTGCTCCTCGCGGCCCTCGCCGACGAACTGGGGCCGGGCCGCGCGGAGTGCGAGTACGAGCCGAAGGGCGGGCTCGTCGTCGCCACGGCCGAGGCGGGCGCGGCGGCCCTGGGCTCCTTCGCGGCGGCGCAGCGCGCGGCGGGCGTGACGGCCGTCGACCTCCCGGCCGGTGAAGTCCCGTCCTACGAACCGAACTTGACGCGCGACGTGCGCGCCGCCGTCTTCTACCCCGAGGACGCCCAGCTCCAGCCCGTACTGGCCGCCACCGCGCTGCTCGCCGCCGTACGGGCGCGGGGCGGGGAGGTACGTACGGGCGTCCGCGCGCTCGGCGTCGAGTGCCGGGGCGACGGCGCGGTGCGGGCGGTACGGACCTCGGCCGGGCCCGTGCCGTGCGGCGCGGTCGTCAACGCCTGCGGCCCGTGGGCGGGGGAGTTCGCGGCGGCCGCGGGGGCGCCGCTGCCGGTGCTGCCGCGGCGCGGCATGGTGCTCGTCACGGCGCCGCTGCCGCCGGGCGCCGTGCGGCACAAGGTGTACGACGCCGATTACGTCGGGGCCGTCGGCAGCGGCGACGCCGCGCTCCAGACCTCCACGGTGGTCGAGGCGACGCGCGCCGGGACCGTCCTCATCGGCTCCAGCCGCCAGCGCGTCGGCTTCGACGAGACGGTACGGGCGGTGGTGCTGAGCGTCTTGGCGCGGAAGGCCGCGGGGCTGTTCCCGGCGCTGCGGGACGTACCGGTGATGCGCGCGTACGGCGGCTTCCGCCCGTACACCCCCGACCACCTCCCCGTCATCGGCGAGGACCCCCGCCGCCGCGGCCTGTGGCACGCCACCGGCCACGAAGGCGCCGGCATCGGCCTCGCCGCCGCGACCGGCGAACTCCTCGCCGAGCTCTACGCGGGCGAGAAACCCCACCTCGACCCGGAGCCCTTCCGCGTCGCCCGCCCGGGTCTGGAGGCCGTCCCCTCATGACACCGCAGCAGCCGAAGCGGACCGTCCGCGTCGAGGTGGACGGCTGCCCCCAACTGGCCCTGCCGGGACAGTCCGTGGCCGCGGTGCTGCTGGCCATGGGACGTGTGGCGTGGCGCACGACGCGGGACGGGGGCCGCCCCCGCGGCCTGTTCTGCGGCATCGGCGTCTGCCACGACTGCCTGGTGGTCGTCAACGGCCTGCCGGATGTACGGGCTTGCCGACGGGAGGCCGCGGACGGGGACCGGATCGAGACACAGCGGGGGGCGGTGCTCCCTCCGGGAGGGGGCGGGGCCGGGGAGGGGGCGGCTGCCCCTACGGCTTCGGCCGCTGGGGGGCCGGGCGCGGCGGCTTCGGGGGCGCCGGCTCCGGCGACGGCGGGTGGGGGTGGGGTAGGTCCGGGCGTCGCAGCAGCGGAGGGGCACGGGGCGCGTCCCGGTGCGGGCGGTGCGGACGCTTCCGCCGAGGTTCCGGGCGGTGGGCGGCCTGGGCCCCCGGTGTCGGCGGCCGAGGGACGGCCGGTCGGGGGTGTGACTGCTGATGCCGGGCAGTGGGCCGAGGGGCCTGCCGCCGGGGCGGGGACGGTTGCGGGTGTGGTGGGTCCGGACGGCGGTCCGGGCGTCGGGGCGCCTCCCGATGCGGCCGGTGTGCGCGGTACGGACGCCTCCGCCGGGGGTCCGGGCGGTGCGCGGCCAGGACCGCCGATGTCGGCGGCCGAGGCGCGCGACGGTGCCGCCCCGACCCGGCACGTAGGGCGGCCCCCGGACGAGCCGCTCGTCGTAGTCGTCGGGGCCGGGCCCGCCGGGATGGCCGCGGCGTTGGCGGCGGGTGACGGCGGGGCGCGGGTGGTGCTGGTCGACGGGGGTGCGCGGGTCGGGGGGCAGTTTCACCGGCTGCCGCCCGCGGGGTTCTCCGGCGGAGGCGGGCATCCGCTGGAACGGTCGGTCGCCGACCACCCCCGCATCGAGTACCTGTCCCGCGCCGACGTATGGGCCCTGGAGCCGGGCCCCGGCCCCGGCCGCCGACACCTCGTCCACGTCCAGCAGGGCCCCGCCGACGGAACCCGCCGTACGCCCCGTACGCTCGCCGCCGACGCGCTCGTCCTGTGTACCGGCGCGTACGACCGTTCGTTGCCGTTCCCCGGCTGGGAACTGCCCGGCGTGGTGACGGCCGGCGCGGCGCAGGCGCTCGCGAAGGGGCAGCGGACCGCGATCGGGCGGCGCGTCGTCGTGGCCGGTACGGGACCGTTCCTGCTGCCCGTCGCCACCTCCCTGCTCGCCGTCGGCGCGCGCGTGCTCGGCGTGTACGAGGCCGGGTCCGCGGCCCGCTGGCTGCGGCACCCCGTCACCGCCGTCCGCGACGGAGGCCGTGCCAAGGCGTCCGAACTCTCCTCCTACGCCGCCGAACTGGCCCGGCACCGCGTCCCCTACCGCTCGCGCAGCGCCGTCGTCGCCGCGCACGGCCACGACCGCGTCGAAGCCGTCACCGTCGCCCGGCTCGATGCCGGGTGGCACATCAGGCCCGGCAGCGAACGCCGCCTCGAAGGCGTCGACGCCGTGTGCACCGGCTACGGCTTCACCCCCCAACTCGAACTCGCCCTCTCCGCGGGCTGCGCCCTCCGCGACGGCCACGTCATCGTCGACGCCCACCAGGCCACCACCGTGCCGGGCGTCTACGCGGCCGGGGACCTCACGGGGATCGGCGGAGCCGGCTCGGCCGCCGCCGAGGGGGAACTCGCCGGTGCCATCGCCGCTGCCGCGTCGCGGCTGACGGCGGGGCCTGTCGGCGCCCCCGCCAAGTCATCCGCCGCCACGCCGGAAATGAGCGACGCCGCCGCGTCCCGGGCCGACACTGCCGCGCCCGGCGGCCCCGCGTCGCCCGCCGCGCCTGCAAAGCCTGGTGCTTTCCCGGCACCCGCCGCCGAACCCCCGGAACCTGCCGCGCCCGCCGCCGCCCCGCCTACGACGCCGAGCCCTGTCGCTCCGCCTGGCGCGCCTGCGCCGCCCGGCGTCGCCGTCCCGCCGACCGGCGGTCCCA
>NZ_JBHVHQ010000278.1:0-9511 GCF_042800135.1 Streptomyces sp. NPDC057654
CTTCAGCTTCGTCTTGTCCGATACGACGGATTTCTCAGCGGATCCACCGCCATTGGGGACGACGCGCACATTGACCGGCGTTCCCTTCGCCGGCGACACGGTGAACGTCTTCGTCTGCCCCTTGCGCACGTCGGACTGGCAGGTCCCGCCCAGGTTGTCGGTGACGCAGACAGCCGCCGTGTAATTGCCCTGCTGCGCGACCTGAACCGTCACCTTCGCCGCCGCCCCCGCATTTCCGCCCGTAGCCGCCCCGGCCGCCGGCGAAAGCCCGAACCCCAGCCCCGTGGCAATTCCCACGGCCGCCAGCAACGTCACCGCACGCCGTCCGTGCCTACCTCGCGAGGAAATCTCCATAGCCATTTCGCCCCCCTGGCAAAATCACCCTGATCGGCGTTCCGGATGCCGATCCGGACTCCGGATGTCTTCCGGTCACAGCGGAATACGCACCGGCGCCGAGAGGCGTTCAAAGCCGCTTCGAAAAATCTCCGGCGGCTTTGTGAAGCGGGCCACGGACCACCGGGCCCGGCGTCCCGGGAAGCACTCACCGTCGCGAACTCGCCTCCGCGCCGCGGCAGCCGCGTGCCGCCGGGAAGCCTGAGACCGCCGCCTCCGGGTGCCCATCCGCCGTCGATAGCCGTCGATGCGGCGGATGCGACGGAGGCGCAGGTCACGGGCAGGGAGGCCCGGGGGCGATGTGTATACAGCATATGGGATACCCTCGCTCGATATAAGCCAAGGCTTACCTAAGTAGGCCGCTGGGTCGTCAGATCTCGGCGGCCTCAGAGCATCAGCGCCCTCAGACCGTCAGCGTCGTCACCGTCGCCAGAGACAGCCGGAGCCCGAATGTCCCGTCCCCCCGCCGCCATCGCCCCGACCCCCGCGCCCCGGCTCCCGCGCCGGGTGCTCGATCTCGTCGGCGGCGTCTTCATCCCGCTGATCCCCGCGCTCACGGGCTGCGGGCTGCTGGCCGGGCTGACCGGGCTGCTCGCCAACCTCGTCCATACGGGCCATCTGGAGTGGGCCGCGGGGATCGTCACCGTGCTGCTGCCGCTGAGCAACGGATTCACCGCGGTGCTGTCGGTGTTCGTCGGGTACAGCGCGGCGCGGGCGCTCGGGGGTACGCCGGTGCTCGGCGGGGCGACCGCGGCGGTGATGCTGCATCCGAAGGTCGCGGCCATCCACTACAGCCTGCCGCTCATCGGCCACGTCTCCCCCAGCCACAACGAAGGGGGGCCGCTGACCGCGCTCGCCATCGGGCTGGTCACCGCCTGGCTGGAGCGGCGGCTGCGGCGTGTCGTGCCGGCCGGCGTGGACGAGTTGTTCACGCCGCTGCTGACGGTGCTGACGGCGGGGCTGGCCACCGTTCTCATTCTCATGCCGCTGGGCGGCGCGGCCGCCTCGGCGACCGGGACGCTGGCCTCGTGGGCGCTCGGCATCAACGGGGCCGTCGGCGGCGCGATTCTCGGCGGGGTCTTCATACCCGGCCTGCACCAGGCGCTGATCGGTGTCACCAGCACGCTCATCCAGCAGCACGGCTCCTCCGCCCTGCTGCCCATCATGGACATGGCCGGCGCCGGGCAGGTCGGCGCCGCGCTCGCCGTCTACCTGCGGGCCCGGCGCGGCAACCCCCTGCGCCACGCCATCCGCGCGACCGGTCCGGCGGCGCTGCTCGGCGTCGGCGAGCCCATGTACTACACCGTCACCCTCCCCCTCGGCCGCGTCTATGTGATGGGCTGCCTCGGCGGCGCGGCGGGCGGCGCGTTCCTCGGAGCCTTCAACCAGTTCGGCTACACGGTCGGCGCGGTCGCCCAGGGCAAGGCGGGCTGGTCGCTGCTGCCGCTGCTGACCGGCAACCACGGCACCGCCGCCGCGATGGCTCTGTACGCGGCCGGCCTGATCCTCGGCACGGTGGTCGGTCTCGGCGCGGCCCTGCTGTCCCTGCGCGGCGACCGCGGCGCCGCACTCCTCGAACGGACTCCCCCGGTACGGGCCGGAGCCGAGCAGCCGCACGTCCCGGCCCGCCCGGCACCGGCAGTCGCGGACGCCGGCCTCGTCAAGGAAGGCGTCTGACGCCCGTACCGCCGAAGGCCGTTCTCATGGCGGCACGGGGCGCGGCCTCCCGGCGGCTGCGCCACAGCCGGTCCGCCCCCCGTGCCCGCCGCTCACGCGTCGCGGGTCAGCCCCTCCCACCGGTCGGCCAGCTCCGTCAGCTCCTCCAGCAGCGCCGTCCGCTCGCCGGGCCCGTACGACTCCAGCAACCGCTCATCGAGCAGCCGCGCCCGCCGGTCCGCCTCCGCCAACGCCTCCTCCCCCGACTCCGTCAAAAACAGCAGCTTCCGCCGCCCGTCATCCGGAGCCGTACGCCGCACCAGCAACCCACGCCCCTCCAGCCGCCGCGCCACATCCGCCATCGTCGACGTGTCCAACGCCACCGCCGACGCCATCGACGACTGATCCCGACCCGGCGCCGCCCCCACCGCCGTCAACACCGCGAACTGCGGACCCGTCAACGCCGCATCCACCAACCGCACCCACGCCGCCACATACGCCTGATACAACCGCCGCACCTGATACCCAGGAGCAGCCGAAAGAGCGGTGGGCGGCGTGTCCGCGCCCGTGTCGGAAGGTGTCGTCTCAGCCATGACCACACCTAAACACGGCCCTCGGCGGCGTCCTCGGCCGGTCCGAGGACACAACGGTCCTCCACCACTCCCAGCGGCTCCTGCGCCGAACGAGTGGAGGGCGCGGCGGGCGGGTTTCGTCCGCCCCGAGGCGGGGGACCCGACCACGGTGCCGAGGGGGGCTTCCAGTGAAAGGTGTGGCACGTGGTTCCGCGCACCGCGCAGCATCCCCCGGCCGTCTCCGTGGTCACCCTCCATGTCAACGGCGTCCCGCACCGGTTGACCCTGGACAACCGCACAACGGTGCTCGACGCGCTGCGCGAGCACCTTCAGCTGACCGGTTCGAAGAAGGGCTGCGACCACGGTCAGTGCGGCGCCTGCACGGTGCTCATCGGGGGCCGGCGCACCAACAGCTGTCTCAAGCTCGCGGTCTCCTGTGACGGCGCGGAGATCACCACGGTGGAGGGGCTGGCCGACGGGGAGAATCCGCATCCGGTGCAGCGGGCCTTCCTGGAGCGCGACGGCTTCCAGTGCGGCTACTGCACACCGGGCCAGATCTGCTCCGCCGTCGGCGTCCTCGCCGAGGCGGCGAACGGCCACCCCTCCCATGTGACGCCCGTACCCCAGGACAGCTCGGAGAAGGCCCCGGAGCCGGTGCCGCTCACCCCCGAGGAGATCCGCGAGCGCATGAGCGGCAACCTGTGCCGCTGCGGCGCGTACGCCAATATCGTCGCCGCCGTCGAGGACGTGGCCGGGTGAAGTCCTTCTCCTACGTGCGCCCGAGCGACGTCGACACCGCCATCGCCGCCGTCGCCGCCGACCCCGCGGGCAGCTACCTCGGGGGCGGTACGAACCTGGTCGACCTGATGAAGCTCGGCGTGGCGGCGCCGGGACTGCTCGTCGACGTCTCCGGGCTGCCGCTGAACGACGTGGCGCGGACCCCGGACGGCGGGCTGTCGATCGGCGCGAACGTCCGCAACAGCGACCTCGCGGCGCACCCGCTCGTCCGCGCCCGGTACCCCGTGCTGTCGCAGGCCCTGCTGGCCGGGGCCTCGGGCCAGCTCCGCAACGCGGCGACCACCGGCGGGAACCTGCTCCAGCGCACGCGCTGCCTCTATTTCCAGGACGTCGGCAAGCCGTGCAACAAGCGGCAGCCCGGCACCGGCTGCCCCGCGCGCGAGGGGGTGCACCGGGATCTGGCGGTGCTCGGCCACTCCGCGCACTGCGTCGCCACGCACCCCTCGGACATGGCCGTCGCCCTCGCCGCGCTCGACGCCGTCGTCCGCCTGCGCGGGCCCGACGGCGAACGGGCCGTGCCCGTGACGGACTTCCACCGGCTGCCCGGCGACCGGCCCGAGCGGGACAGCGTCGTCGACCACGGCGAACTGATCACCGCCGTGGAGCTGCCCGCCCCCGCGCCGGGACGCTCCGCCTACCGCAAGGCCCGCGACCGCGCCTCGTACGCCTTCGCCCTCGTCTCCGTCGCCGCCGCCCTCGACGTGCGCGGCGGTACGGTCCGCGCCGCGCGCCTCGCCTTCGGCGGTCTGGCGCACAAGCCGTGGCGCGCCCGCGCGGCCGAGGAGGCGCTGGTGGGCGCGGAGGCCACCGAGGAGTCCTTCGGCCGGGCCGCCGACGCCGAGCTGTCGGCTGCCGAGCCGCTGCGGGACAACGCGTTCAAGGTGGACCTTGCCCGGAATCTGGCGGTCCGGGTGCTCGTGGGGCTGGCCGAAGGCGCGGCGCAGGGGTCCCCGGGCCCGTACACAGGCAGTTGAGGAGCGTTCGGATGGATCGCACGCACAGCGCAGGTCCGGCCCTCGGCGCGCCGATCGGCCGCCTGGAGGGCATGGAGAAGGTCACCGGCACCGCGCGGTACGCGGCCGAGCACTTCCCGGCGGGCGCCGCGTACGCCTGGCCGGTGCCCGCCGCCGTGCCCTGCGGCAGGGTGACCGCGGTGCACGTGGACGACGCGCTGGCCGAGCTCGGGGCCGTCGCCGTCCTCACCCATGAGAACGCGCCGCGCCTCGGCGACTGCGACGACCCGATCCTGCGGGTTCTCCAGGACGGCCATGTGCCGCACCGCGGCTGGTACGTGGCCCTCGCCGTCGCGACGACCCCGGAGGCGGCGCGCGCCATGGCCGCCGCCGTCCGCGTGGAATACGAGGCTCGGGAGCCCGACGTCGTACTGACCGCCGATCATCCGGGGCTGTACGCGTGCGAGGAGGCCAACGCCGGGGCCGAGGGGAGCCGGGAGCGGGGCGACTTCGACGCCTCGTACGCGGGCGCCCCGCTGCGCGTCGACGCCACGTACACGATGTCCGCCCTGCACAACCATCCGATGGAACCGCACGCCGCGACGGCCGAGTGGACCGACGGCAACCTCACCGCGCACGACTCCAGCCAGGGCGCGACGGCCGTACGAACCACGCTGTCCCTGCTGTTCGGGCTGGCGGAGGAGCGGATCACGGTCGTCTCGGAGCACGTCGGGGGCGGTTTCGGGGCCAAGGGGACGCCGCGGCCGCAGGTGGTGCTGGCGGCGATGGCGGCGCTGCACACCGGCCGCCCAGTCAAGCTGGCGCTGCCGCGCGCGCAGCTGGCGGCCGTCGTCGGGCATCGCGCGCCGACCATCCAGCGGGTGCGGCTCGGGGCGGGCGAGGACGGGGTGATCACCGCGCTCGCGCAGGAGGTCGTCACGCAGACCTCCACCATCAAGGAGTTCGTGGAGCAGGCCGCGGTCCCGGCGCGCGTCATGTACACCTCGCCGAACAGCCGCACCACGCACCGGGTCGCGGCGCTGGACGTGCCGAGCCCGTCGTGGATGCGGGCGCCGGGCGAGGCGCCGGGCATGTACGCGCTGGAGTCGGCCATGGACGAGCTCGCCGAGCGGGCCGGGCTGGACCCGGTGGAGCTGCGGGTCCGCAACGAGCCCGCCGTGGAGCCCGACACCGGGAAGCCGTTCAGCAGCCGGCATCTCGTCGGCGCGCTGCACGACGGGGCGCGGCGGTTCGGCTGGTACGAGCGCGATCCGCGTCCCCGGTCCCGGCGCGAGGGGCGGCTGCTGATCGGCAGCGGCGTCGCCTCGTCCACCTATCCGGTGCTGATGAGCGCCTCGCGCGCGGAGGCGCGGACGGAGCCGGGGGGCCTGTTTAGGGTGCGCGTCAACGCCACGGACATCGGTACGGGCGCCCGTACGGTGCTGGCGCAGGTCGGGGCGGACGCGCTCGGCGTTCCGCTGGACCGGGTGAACATCGACATCGGGAGCAGCGCGCTGCCGCCCGCGCCGCTCGCCGGGGGATCGTCGGGCACGGCGTCGTGGGGGTGGGCGGTGGACAAGGCGTGCCGTGCGCTGCGGGCGCGGCTCGACGAGCTCGGGGGCGAGGCGCCGGCGGCGGGGCTCGTCGCGGAGGCGGACACGGCGGCGGAGCTGGAGAAGGCGGCGGCGTCCCCGTACGCGAAGCACTCTTTCGGGGCACAGTTCGCCGAGGTGCAGGTCGATGTGGACACCGGGGAGACGCGGGTGCGCCGGCTGCTGGGCGTGTTCGCCGCGGGCCGGATCCTCAACTCCCTTACGGCGCGCGGTCAGTTCATCGGCGCGATGACGATGGGCCTGGGGATGGCGCTGCTGGAGGGGAGCACGATGGACCCGGTCTTCGGGGACTTCGCCGAGCGCGATCTGGCTTCGTACCATGTGCCCGCCTGCGCGGACCTGCCGCGGATCGAGGCGCACTGGCTCGATGAGGACGACGGGCGGCTGAACCCGATGGGCAGCAAGGGGATCGGCGAGATCGGCATCGTGGGGACGGCGGCGGCCATCGGCAACGCGGTGTATCACGCGACGGGCGTCCGGTTCCGTGAACTGCCGCTGCATCCGGACAGAATCCTCGCCGGTCTCGGCCGCTCCATCTGAGTCCGCGGGGGCGGCGGGCATAGACTGAATACACCCTTTGGGCGGAAAGATATGAGGTGTCCGGTGTGACGGCTGGGTGTATGACAGGCGCCCCGTGCTGGGTCAGCCTGATGGCGCGGAGTCTCGACGGGGCGGCGGACTTCTACGGTCCGCTGCTCGGGTGGCGGTTCGTGACGGGGCCCGAGCCATGGGGCCGCTATCTGCGGGCCTTCGCCGGGGACACGGAGGTCGCGGGCGTGGGCGAGGTGGCCCGCGACTGGGAGTACCCGGTGACGTGGACGACGTATTTCGGCACGGAGAACGCGAACGAGACCGCCGCGTCGATCCGCGAGCGCGGCGGGACGGTGGCGGTGGGGCCGCTGGAGTTCGAGGCAGGGCGGATCGCGCTGGTCGCCGACCCGGCCGGGGCCGCGTTCGGCATCTGGGAGGCGACCGGCAGCGCGGGCAGCGGTCTGCGGTCGGGGGTCGCCTCGGCCTGGACGGAGCTGCGGACACGGGACGCCTTCGACGCGGCGATCTTCTACGGCAACGTCTTCGGCTGGGACGACCGGGACCCGGCCCGCTACGAGGTGCGGTGGGAGTACGACCATGTGGTGCTCCACGTCGACGGGCACAGCGTCGCGGCCCTGCACGGCGGCGGCACCGAGGCGGCGGTGGACCCGCGCATCCGGCCCCGGTGGCATGTCTTCTTCCCGGTGGCGGACGTCGACGAGGCGGTGCGCAGGGCCGAGAAGCTCGGCGGCGAGCTGATGGACGAGCCCCGTGATTCTTTGCACGGGCGGGCGGCCGGGCTGCGCGATCCGGACGGCGCGCTGTTCTCCGTGATCAGCGGAGCGCCCTGAAAGGCCTTTTGATGTACGGCTTTTGACGTCTCGTCACGTCGTGTTGTCGTCGGGGAGCTTCTCCAGGAGCGTGCGGGACGCCTGGAGCATGAGGCGGCAGACGTCGTCGGGGTCGGCGCTCGCGATCGGGTCCTTGCCGATCACCGAGCGGGTGAGCCCGATGCCGAGGAGCCAGGCGAGGATGAGGTCGGAGCGCAGCTCGGCGTCGTCGGCGTCGCTGAGGCCGGCGAGGACGCTGGTGTACTCGCGGCTGAGGAGGAGTCGGGTCTCGCTGCGCGCCTCGCCGGTGCCGGTGGAGCGCAGATACACCTCCAGCGTCCGGTCGCGGTGGCCCTCGCCGGGTTCGAGCAGGCCGCGCAGCGCGACTTCGAGGAGCCGCTCCGGCGGGGTGTCGCGCACCTGCCGCCACCCCTGGCGGGTCACGGCCTCGTTGAAGAGGGCCTTCTTGGAGCCGAAGTAGCGGAAGAGCAGGGCCTGGTTGACGCCGGCGCGGGCGGCGATGTCGCGCACCGTGGTGCGTTCGTAGCCCCGCTCGGTGAACAGCGCGGTCGCCGCGTCGAGGAGCGCCCGTCTGGTCGCCTCGGCGTCCCGTCTGCGCTCCGGCCGTTCTTCGGACATTCCGCGAGCCTCCCGAGAAATGGCCGTCAGCATAACCCGCTTTTGAACTGACGGACCGTTGACCGTTCCTGCCGTCGGACCTACCTTATGTAAGCACGTGCTTACAACGGTTTACAACGGAAGACGGAAGGGGCACAGGTGACCGCCACCGACATCGAACCCGCGGCTTATCCGTTCAACGAAGCGACCGCGCTGACGCTCTCGGATCTCTACGAGGACGCGCGCAGCCGGGAAGGGCTGCTGCGGGTCCGCCTGCCGTACGGCGATCCCGCGTGGCTGGCGACCCGCTACGCCGACGCCCGGCTCGTACTCGGCGACCGCCGGTTCAGCCGCGCCGACGCCGCGAACCACGACGAGCCGCGGCAGTCCGAGGCCCAGACCAACAGCGGCATCCTCAGCATGGACCCGCCCGACCACACCCGGCTCCGCAGGCTCTCGGCCAAGGCGTTCACGGTGCACCAGGTCGAGAAGTTGCGGATGGACGTGCGCGCCCTCGCCGAGGGCCTGATCGACGACATGGTCGCGGCCGGGTCCCCCGCCGACCTCGTCGAGGACTACGCGCTGCCGATCCCCGTCGGCGTCATCTGCCGCATGCTCGGGGTGCCCACCGAGGACCGCCCGCGCTTCCGGGTCTGGAGCGACAACGCGCTGTCCACGAGCTCCCTGACAGCCGACGAGTTCCACGCCAGCCGGGAGGAACTGCGCGACTACATGCGGGGGTTGATCGACCAGCACCGCGCCCACCCCGCCGACGACCTGATGACCTCCCTGATCGAGGCGCGCGACGTCGGCGACCGGCTCTCCGAGCTGGAGCTGGTCGACCTCTGCGTCGGCATCCTGGTGGCCGGGCACGAGACCACCGCGTCGCAGATCCCCAACTTCGTCTACACCCTGCTCGACCACCCCGAGCAGCTCGCCCTGCTGCGCGAGGACCCGGAGCTCATCCCGGCCGCCGTCGAGGAGCTGCTGCGCTTCGTGCCGCTGGGCGTCGGCGCGAGCCAGGCCCGGTACGCGACCGAGGACATCGAGGTGGGCGGCACGCTGGTGCGCGCCGGGGAGCCCGTGGTGGTGGCCGTCGGCGCGGCCAACCGCGACGCGCTGCGCTTCACCGAGGCCGGCACGCTCGACGTGCGGCGGGAGAGCAACGGCCATCTCGGGTTCGGCCACGGCGCCCACCACTGCCTGGGCGCGCCGCTGGCCCGGCTCGAACTCCAGGAGGGGCTGCGGGCCCTGGTCCTGCGGCTGCCCGGACTGCGCCTCGCCGGGGACATCGTGTGGAAGACGGAGATGCTGGTCCGCGGGCCGCGCTCGATGCCGGTGGGGTGGTGAGCGATGACCTGGCACATCGATGTGGACCGGAGCGTGTGCATCGGTTCGGGGATCTGCGCGGGGACCGCGCCTGAGCTGTTCCGGCTGGAGGCCGAGCGCGCCCGCGCGGTCCAGGAGGACATAGAGCCGCAGGAGAACGCGCTGGACGTGGCGGACTCCTGCCCGGCGCTGGCGATCACCATCACGGAGGGGACGGA
>NZ_JBHVHQ010000279.1:0-9484 GCF_042800135.1 Streptomyces sp. NPDC057654
GTCCTCGGGCTCGCCCGCTCCGACGACTCGGCCGCCGCACTCGCCGCGGCGGGCGCCGAGGTGTGCCGCGGGACGCTCGACGACCTCGGCGCCCTGCGCGGCGCGGCCGCCGACTCCGACGCCGTGATCCACCTCGCCTACAAGCACGACCTCATGACGGCCGGTGACTCCGACGCGGCCGTCGGGGCGGACCGGCTGGTCATCGACGCGTTCGGCGAGGCGCTGGCCGGTTCCGGACGCCCGTTCGTCATCGCCGGCGGAACCCTCGGGGCGACGCCGGGGCGGATTCTCACGGAAGAGGACGGCCATGTGTCCGTCGAGGGCGGCGGCCTGGCCTCGCGAGGGGCCAACGCGGAGGCGGCGCTCGCCCTCGCCGGGCGCGGCGTCCGCTCGTCCGTCGTACGGCTCGCCCCGACCGTGCACGGCGACGGGGACCACGGCTTCCTCTCCGTCCTCGTCGCCATCGCCCGCGACAAGGGCGTCTCCGGCTACATCGGCGACGGCGCCGCCCGCTGGTCCGCCGTGCACCGGTCGGATGCCGCGCGCCTCTTCCGGCTCGCGGTGGAGAGCGCCCCGGCGGGCTCTACGCTGCACGCGGCCGGGGACGAGGGGGTGCCGATCCGCGACATCGCCGAGGCGATCGGCCGCCACCTCAAGGCGCCCACGGCCTCGATCTCACGGGAGGACGCGGCCGGGCACTTCACCTGGCTGGCGCCCATGCTCGACCTGGACAGCCCCGCCTCCAGCGCCCGTACGCGCGAACTGCTGGACTGGCGGCCGACCGGCCCGTCCCTCCTCGACGACCTGGACGAGGGGCACTACTTCGCCGACCGGGCGGCCTGACCACAGAGGCCGCTCTTCTCACCCCTCGCGTTCCGGCGCCGCGTCGCCCAGGGGTACGGGCGCGGGGGAGGGGGCTGCGAAGCCGGTGGTGAGGACGGCGAGGCGGGCGAGCAGCGCGTCGGCGAGCGGGAAGCCGCCGTCGCGGTGCAGCCAGCGGTTCAGGGTGGTCGAATAGCAGTCGAAGACCAGGTCGGCGACGTCCTCGGGGTCCAGGTCGGCGCGGATCTCGCCGTTTCGCCGGCCCCGGGCGGCGGTGGCGGCGAACGCGCGGGGCGTGGCGGTGCCGAGGGCGAAGGCGCTGTACAGCACCCCGTCGTCGTGCAGCTCCTTGGACAGGGCGTAGTCCCGCTCGTTCAGCTCCGCCAGTGCGCGCAGCTCGCCCGCCAGCGCCTCGACGGCGGTCCTGCCGTCGGACGCATCCGCCTGGTCCCGTCGGTCCAGGAGCTCGTGGCGCTGCCGGAGCCAGGCGGCGACGAAGTCCTCCTTGCGGCGGAAGTGATTGAAGGCCGTCTGGCGTCCCGCGTCCGCGCGCTCGGCGATGTGGTCGTAGGTGGTGGCCGCGTACCCCTGGGCCGCGAACAGCTCCAGGGCCGCGGCGAGCAGCCGCTCCCGTGTCGCGCTGCGGCGCCGCCCTCGCCGGTCGCTCGGCGGCGGCCCGCCCTCCGGTTCCTGTGGTGCTGTCGGTCTCACCTTTCCGAGCGTACTTGAATCCCTAATTGTACGGGAGTACATATTGGTACTGGAATACAGTTAAGACTCATGAGGAGGCCGCACGATGGCTGTTCCCTATGCCCTCGGTCTGCACGAGATCGCCCCGGACACGTACGCCTATCTCCAGCCCGACGGCTCCTGGGGCTGGAGCAACGCCGGACTGATCGTCTCCGGCGACCAAGGGCTGCTGGTCGACACGCTGTTCACCGTCCCGCTCACCCGCGACATGCTCGACACGGTGGCCCGGACCCTGCCCGGCGTCACGATCGGCGCCCTGGTCAACAGCCACTGCGACGGCGACCACTGGTGGGGCAACCAACTGCTCCCGGACGCCGAGATCATCGCCTCGGAGGCCGCCGCGACCGAGATGCGCCAGGACCATCTGCACGAGGTGCTCAGTGCGCCGACGGCGCCGGGCGCGGCCCCGCTGCCGGGCGTCGTCGAGCGGATGCGCCGGACCTTCGACTTCGGCGGGATCACCCCCACGCCGCCGACCCGGACCTTCAGCGGCGAACTGGAGCTGAAGGTCGGCGAGCGCACTGTCCGGCTGATCGAGGTCGGCCCCGCCCACACCGCCGGGGACGTGCTGGTCCACGTACCGGACTCCGGCGTGCTGTTCACCGGCGACATGCTCTTCATCGGCGGCCACCCGGTGATCCACAGCGGCCCCGCGCAGAACTGGATCGCCGCCTGCGACCTGATGCTCGGCCTGGATGTCGGGACGATCGTGCCCGGACACGGCCCGGTCATCGGCAAGTCCGAGGTCCGGGACTTCCGCGACTACCTGGAGCGGGTGCGAGACCACGCCGTCCGTACGCACCGGGCGGGCATACCCGCGGTGCGCGCCGCCCAGGAGATGGACCTCGACGGCTTCGCCCACTGGGACGACCCCGAGCGCCTGGTCCTCAACATCGGCGCCATCCACCGGGAGCTGAACGGCGACGGCACGCCGCGGGAGATGGACCTGATGGGCCGCATGGACGAGTACGACGAGTACACAGCGCCGCCCGTCGCGCTCCGCGGCGCGCCTCGCATCGCCCCGCGGCCCGCGGACGAGATCGCCCCCCTGGCGGCCCGCCTCGACGGATCCCCCGCGCGGCTGCTCGACGACGACGGCACCGGCCCGATGGGCGGCATCCCGCTCCTCAACGTCCTGGCGACCATCGGCAACCACCCCGACCTGCTGGTCGCCCTCGCGCCCCTGCTCGCCGGCCTCACCGAGGGGCTGCTCCCGGCCCGCGAACGCGAACTCGCGATCCTGCGGACCGCGCATCGCACCGGCTCGTCCTACGAGTGGGAACACCACGCCCGCATCGGCGCCGCCGCCGGCCTCACCGCCCCCGAGATCGCCCGTGTCCCGCTCGGCCCGGACGGCTCCGGCTGGGACGAGGCCGACCGGACGCTGCTACGGGCCGTCGACGAGCTGTACGAGGCCCACGCACTGTCCTCGGCCACCTGGCGGCGGCTGGCCGCGCACCACTCCACGGCCCAACTGCTGGAACTGCTCGCCCTCGTCGGCACGTACGCGATGATCGCCGGAATCCTCAAGTCCTGCCGCGTCCCGCTGGACGCCTGGCTCACCGAGTCCGCGTAAGACCCCGCGCAAGGCGCGGTCAGAAGTCGTACGGCTTCTTGGTGTTCCAGTTCAGGACGTCGGCCTCGTTCCAGCTGAACTGCGGCTTGTCGCCCTTGGAGACGACGGAGTAGGAGGGGCCGGCGTGGCCGTCCGCGCCGCGCAGCGCGAAGGCGAGGGACGTGGCGGTGTGGTGCTTCGAGCCGTAGTCGAAGAGGTTCACCGCGCTGTAGGCCTTGCCGCCGGGCTGGAGCGTGATGCGCCCGCCGCTGCCCGCCTCGTCCTTCTTCGAGTGCGGCAGCGCGGCGGCATCGGCGTCGCCGCCGAGCTTCACGGACGGGTACGAGGCCACCCAGCAGGGCTTGTCGCCCTTGTTCGACGCGGTGAGCAGCAGGTGGTCGCCCTGCTCTCCGGCGAACCGGTGCACCGCGGTGACCAGCATCTCGTCGCCGCGGCACTGCTGGGCGCCGGCGGTGGTCCCGGTGCTCTGCTCGGCAGTGCTGCTCGCGCTGCCGGCCAGCTCCGTGCCGCTCTTGCCGGCCCCGCCGCCGAACGCGGACCGCCCCTGCGCGGAACCGGCGGCGCTGCCGCCGCCCGATGCCTTGGACGACCCGCCGTCCGAGCCGCCGCAGGCGGTCAGTCCCAGCGCCAGCGCCGCGGTGACGGTGGCCAGAGCGGCGGTACGAATCCGGGAAGTACGCATGTCAGGTTCTCCCTGCCTCTCGTGCGGGACGTTCCTTCGGCCGTTCCCGCCCTGTGCACACCACTGTTCCCGCCGCCGCTGACGTTCCGGAAACGCCTCACTTACGTCCCGCTGAGGGCCTGTTCGCAGGGCCTTTCCGGGTGCCGGCCAGGCCGGGCCGGCACCCGTGGCGCAGGCGACGTCAGCGCATGAAGACACCGCCGTTGATGTCGTACGTCGCGCCGGTGATGAAGCCCGCGTCGTCGGTGGACAGGTACGCGACCAGGCCGGCGATCTCGGCGGGGTGGGCTATGCGGCCGACCGGGATCTGGGCGGCGAGTTCGGCCTGCTTCTCGGCCCCGATGGTGTGCACCATCGGGGTTTCGATCATGCCGGGGGCGACGGCGTTCACGGTGACGCCGTCGGCGGCGAGCTCGGCGGCGAAACTGCGGGTCATGGCCAGCAGCGCGGCCTTCGAGACGCCGTAGTGCGCGCCGGTGGGCCGGGCCTGCTGGCCCGACAGCGACGCGATGTTGACGATGCGGCCGAACCCGCGGCTGCGCATGGGCTCGGCGAGGGCGCGGGTGAGGAAGAACGCGGCGCGGACGTTGACCGCGAACACCGCGTCCCATTCGGCGGGGTCGATGTCCCAGAGCCCGCGCATGGGCGCCATGGCGGCGTTGTTGACGAGGATGTCGACCGGGCCGAGGCCCCGTACGGCCTCGGCGCAGGCGTCGTCGAGCCGGTCGAGGTCGGCCAGGTCGGCGGTGATCGCCAGCGCGCGGTCGCCGAGGCGCGCGGCGGTCTCGCCGTTGGCCCGCGCGTCGTGGTCGAGCAGCGCCACCTGTGCGCCGCGGGCGTGCAGGCCCTCGGCGATGGCGGCGCCGAGCCCCTGCGCGGCCCCGGTGACCAGGGCCGTTCTGCCGGACAGTTCAAGGGTTGTCATGCGGGAGCTCCTCGGTGGTGCTAGCGGGTGGCGAAGAACAGGTCGTGGCCGATGCGTGCGTCGATCTCCAGGTAGCGCCACAGCGGGAACCCGTCCACCTGCTCGGTGCGCACGATCCCGCAGACGCTCTGCACGGCGGCGAGGTCGGGCGCGTCGGCGAGTACGTACGAGATGGGTTCACGGGCGCCGGTGCCGACCTGGAGAAGGTCCTCGTCGAGCGTGCCGAGCACCGTGACGCCGAAGCGCTCACCGAGCCGGTCGAACGCCGGCGGGATCGCCTCGAAGACGCGGGTCTGCTCGTCGGCCGGTGCGGCGTAGAACTCGCGGGTCACCCAGATGCGGAACAGGACACGCAGCTGACCGGATGTGGACATGCCGCTCCCTTCGTTTGCCACGGGGGCATGTGTAGAGGATTATCGAACTGTCTCGACGGTATCAAACAGTTAGGCAGTTATCTAAATGAAGCAGGAGCGGGGCGCGGAGCAGGGCGCAGGCCGGGGAGTAGGGCGGGGCGAAGGGCGGGGCGCAGGGGCGCGACGGTCGGCCGCGGCGGACGCGGACCAGCCGGACCGCGACGGAATCAGGCTCGACGCCGTGCTCCACGCCGCGGCCGACCCGATCCGCAGGCACATGCTCGGGGTGCTGGCCGAGCGCGGCGAGGTGACGGCCGCGGAGATGAATCTGCCGGTCACCCGGGCCACCGGCAGCTACCACTGCCGCATCCTGCGCCAGGCCGGCTGGACGCACACACAGGTACGGGGCCGGGAGCGTTATCTGTCGCTGCGCAGGGAAGAACTCGACGCGCTCTACCCCGGCCTGGTGGACGCGGTGCTCACCGCCGAGCGGACCGAGCAGGAGCGGCCGGCGCAGGCGAAGTGAGCGGCGCTGCCGGTACGGCCGGCGTGAGCGAAGCGGGAGACGGGAGCGATGACGCCGCCTGCGGCCGGCCCCACGCCCGTACGCCCTCCGGCCGCATCCGCCCCCGTGCTCGTACGTCCTCCGGGCGCGCCCGCCCCGTCGGCCTCAGACCAGGCTCTCCCGCCAAGCCCGGTGCAGGTCCGCGAACCGGCCCGTGCCCGCGATCAGTTCGGCCGGTGTGCCGTCCTCGACGACATGGCCGTCGGCCATGACCAGCACCCGGTCCGCGATCTCCACCGTCGAGAGGCGGTGCGCGATGACCACGGCCGTACGGCCGCGCAGCACCGTGTCCATGGCGCGCTGCACGGCCCGTTCGCCGGGGATGTCGAGCGAGGACGTGGCCTCGTCGAGGATGAGGACGGCCGGGTCGGCGAGCAGCGCGCGGGCGAAGGCGACGAGCTGCCGCTGGCCCGCCGAGATGCGGCCGCCGCGCTTGCGTACGTCCGTGTCGTAGCCGTCCGGCAGGGCGTCGATGAACTCGTGCGCGCCGATCGCCTTCGCCGCCTGCTCGATCTCCTCGGGCGTGGCGTCCGGCTTGCCGATGGCGATGTTCTCGCCGACCGTGCCGGAGAAGAGGAACGCCTCCTGCGTCACCATCACCACCGTGCCGCGCAGCTCCACCGTCGCCAGGTCGGCGAGCGGCACCCCGTCCAGCAGCACCCGGCCGCCCGTCGGGTCGTAGAACCGGGCGAGCAGCTTCGCCAGCGTCGACTTGCCCGCGCCGGTCGCCCCGACGATCGCGACCGTCTCCCCGGCGCGCAGCGTCAGATCGAAGCGGGGCAGCACCTCCGCGCCGCCCTCGCGGTACGCGAAGCGCACCCCGTCGAAGACGACCTCCCGGCCGGGCCGGCCGGCGCGGGGCTCGGGCAGCGGGCGCGGCGAGGCCGGCTCCGGCACGGAGGGCCGCTGGGCCAGCAGTCCCGCGATCTTCTCCAGCGAAGCGGCCGCCGATTGGTAGGAGTTGAGGAACATCCCCAGCCGGTCGATCGGGTCGTACAGCCGCCGCAGATAGAGCACGGCCGCCGCGAGCACGCCCAGCGCCAGCCCGCCGGAGGCGACGCGGTACGCGCCCCACAGCACGAGCGCGGCCAGCGCCGTGTTCGCCACGAGCCGCGACGAGACGACGTACCGGGCCATCTCCAGTATCGCCGTGCCGTTGAGCCGCTCGTGGTAGCGGTTGAGCTCCGCGAACTGCGCCTCGTTGACGCGCTCCCGGCGGAACGCCTGCACGGGGCGGATGCCGTTCATGGTCTCCGCGAACTTCACGATCACCCGCGCCACGGCCGTGGACCGGGCCCGGTAGGCGATCATCGAACGGAGCCGGAAGTTCCGTATCAGCAGGTACAGCGGCGCGAAGACGAGCAGCGCCGCGCCGCCCAGCCCCCAGTCCAGGTAGAGCAGCATCGCCGAGATGAACACCGTCGACAGGGCGATGCCGATCAGTTCCTGGAGCCCGTCGCTCAGCAGCTCGCGGATCGACTCGACGTCCGTGGTGGCGCGGGAGATGAGCCGCCCGGAGGTGTAGCGGTCGTGGAAGTCCACGCTCAGCGCCTGCGCGTGCCGGAAGATCCGGCCCCGCAGGTCGAGCAGCGCGTCCTGGCCAATCCACGCCGCGAGCCGTACGAACGCGAGCTGGAGCGCCCCCGCGAGCAGCGCGCAGACCACATAGGCCGCGCCGACCGCGATCAGGGGCCCGTAGTCGTGCTTCCGGAACGCGGGCACCCCGCGGTCGATGGCGAACGCGACGAGCAGCGGCCCCGCCTGCACCGCCGCCTGCTGGAGCAGCAGGACGGCGACGCACACCCACACCCGCCCGTGGGCGGGCTTCAGCAGCGAGCGGAGCAGCGCGCGGGACGCGCCCTTGGGCGCGGGCAGCACGTCCTTGTCGAACGCGTCGTCCGCGAGGGCGGGCGCGGGGCGCTCGTCGTCGGCGGCGGACTGGTCCGAGACGACGGTGCTCATCGTCGTACGCCCCCTTCGTGGCTGTCGTGGCTGTCGTGGCTGTCGTGGCGGTCCTGGCCGTCGTGGCCGGACATCAGCGACGCGTACTCCGCGTTGCCGTGCAGCAGTTCCTGGTGGGTGCCGACGGCCGCTATCCGGCCGCCGGACAGCAGCGCGACCCGGTCGGCGAGCAGGACCGTGGACGGGCGGTGCGCCACGATCAGCGCCGTCGTGGACGCCAGCACCTCCCGCAGCGCCGCCTCCACCAGCGCCTCCGTATGCACGTCGAGCGCGGACAGCGGATCGTCGAGCACGAGGAACCGCGGTCTGCCCACCACGGCGCGGGCCAGCGCGAGCCGCTGCCGCTGGCCGCCGGAGAGGCTGAGCCCCTGCTCGCCGACCTGCGTCCGCGCGCCGTGCGGCAACTCGTGCACGAACCCGGCCTGCGCCACCTCCAGCGCCCGCACCAGGTCCTCCTCCGCCACGTCCTCGCCGCCCATCAGGACGTTCTCCCCGACCGTCGCCGAGAAGAGCGTGGCCTCCTCGAAGGCCACGGCGACCAGCGCGCGCACCCTCTCGCGCGGCAGCGCCGCCACATCCGCGCCGTCGAGCGTGATGCGGCCCGCGGTCGGCTCCTGGAGCCGGGGGATCAGCGTCGTGAGCGTCGTCTTGCCGCTGCCCGTGGCCCCGACGAGCGCCATGGTCTCGCCGGGCCGGACATGCAGATGCACGTCGTGCAGCACGGCCGGGGCGTGCGGCGGCGCGTCGGGGTAGCGGAACCCGACGCCGTCGAGCCGCAGCCCGCCGTCCGCACGGCTCTCGCGCGCGCCTCCCGCCGCCTGGGAGCGGGCCGGTACGTCCTCGGGCACCGGCGCGTCCAGCACCTCGAACAGCCGGTCCGTCGCCGTCGCCGAGTCGTTGCTGATGGCGAGCAGGAAGCCGATGGACTCGACCGGCCAGCGCAGCGCGAGCGCGGTCGACAGGAACGCCACCAGCGTCCCCGCCGACAGCACCCCGTCGGCCACCTGCACCGTGCCGAGCACCAGCGCCGCCGCGATCGCCAGCTCCGGCAGCGTCGTGATCAGCCCCCAGAGCCAGCCCAGCAGCCCCGCCTTGCGCAGCTCCGTCCCCCGCACCCGGCGCGACAGCCCCCGGAACGCGCGCTCCTGCGCCCGGTGCTGGCCGAAGCCCTTGATGATGCGGATGCCCAGCACGCTCTCCTCGACGACCGTCGTCAGATCGCCGATCTGGTCCTGCGAGGCGCGCGCCGCCACCGCGTAACGGTGCTCGAAGACCGAGCACAGCGCCACGATCGGGACGATCGGCGCCAGCAGCACCAGCCCCAGCGTCCACTGCTGGACGAACAGGATGACGCAGCCGACGACGATCGTGACCCCGTTGACCAGCAGGAACATCATGGGGAAGGCCATGAACATGCGCAGCAGCATCAGATCGGTCGTGGCCCGCGAGAGCAACTGCCCCGAGGGCCAGCGGTCGTGGAAGGAGACCGGGAGCCGCTGGAGATGCCGGTAGAGGTCCCGGCGCATGTCCGCCTCGATCCGGGCGAGGGGCCGCGCCACCAGCCACCGCCGCAGCCCGAACAGCGCCGCCTCCGCGAACCCGAGGAGCAGCAGCATCCCGCCGCCCAGCCACACGCCCGACGGGTCGCGGTCGGCGACCGGGCCGTCCACGATCCACTTGAGCGCGAGCGGAATGACCAGGCTCAGGCAGGACGCCACGACGGCGACCACCGCCGCCGTGACGAGCCGGGCACGCACCGGCCGCAGATAGGGCCGCAGGCGCAGCAGTGAACGGACGGCGGAGCGACGCGGCGCGCGCTCCGCGTCCTCCGTCGGCTGGGGTACCTCGC